>JAYURX010000028.1:0-2404 GCA_043755965.1 Flavobacterium sp.
GGATATATTGAAAAAAATGCAGCGGCCACAAATTTTCTAGTAGCCAATGGCGGCTATGGGAACATATATCAGTACGGCGTTAGAAGCTATATCAACGGCAGTACTAATAATTATGCTTATACAGGCAGTGGTAGTTGTGCCAGAGGTGATGACGCTACTGCCAATTATAGTTTTGGTAGCGGAACGCTTAATACAGGGTCAACAGTATATTCTTCGGTTTTTGTTGAATATTGTGGACCCTCATACTCTTGTGGGAGCATGACTCCAACAGGAGCCTGTTTTAATGAACGGTCTTTCTTCGTTATGGATTTTGTTCCTAAAACAGATGCTTTAGTTTCTAGTGCGTGTTACACAACAACCAATACTAATGTTGTGATGACCTTTACCATTGATAACAATAATACTTCGGGTCAATCGTTAAATAGACTTTGGCTTGTGAATGATGGAACAGCCCAAGAAAATACAGACATTAATGCTACAAATGATGCCTTTAGGGTATATTATGAGCCAGCTACAGGTTCTGAAGTATTTAATGGAAATGAAAGTTCTCAACCTTTGTATGGTAATTATGGCGGAAATGCAACCAATAATAATGAGTACGGAAGCGATGCTCTGGGTATTTCGATACCTCAAAACACAACAGGTGGATTGCGTTGTTATGTTGTTCTTCAAGGAACATCAACCTATTTGAACAATTCTGCGAAAACTAAAACAATCCGATTGGCGGTTGTTGCGGATGGAATTAATATCACACCTAATAGAGATACATCTTATTCTAAAATGATAATGGATTTGACAAGACCAAGTAACTCCTATATCACTATAAATGACATAGTAACACCTACTTTCTCAGCCGTTTCCCCAATTTGTACAGGAGATTCATTATCCGCATTACCAACGACATCAACTAATGGAATTGTTGGCACATGGTCACCTGCTTTAGATAACACAACCACAACAATCTATACTTTTACACCAAATGCAGAACAATGCGCTTCTACTACTACCTTAACAATAACTGTTAATCCAAATAATACAGTTGGAACAGCTTCATCTACACCCACTTTATGTTTGAATACTGCTTTAACTGCTACCCATACCACTACAGGAGCTACTGGTATTGGAACGGTTACAGGTTTGCCAACAGGAGTAACTGCTGCATGGGCAAGCAATACCATTACTATCAGCGGAACACCCACTACATCGGGAGTTTTTAACTATAGTATTTTATTAACAGGAGGCTGTGGTAGTGTAAATGCTACAGGAACCATTACTGTAGATAATACATCAGTTGGTGGTGAAGTTACTGGCGGAACAGCAATTTGTTCAGGTACTACATGTGGACTTTTAACGTTGTCTGGTTACACCGGCAGTATAAATCGCTGGGAATATTCCGTTAGTCCATTTACTTCATGGACAACTATCGTGAATACCAGTGCAACATATACATCAGGTGCTTTAACACAGACAACTCAATTTAGAGCCGTTGTCCAAAATGGCGTTTGTTCTGAAGATTTTTCAGACGCCACCAGCGTTGATATTAATACAACTACTTGGAGTAGTGGAGTATGGGGCAGTGGCGCTCCCAATGCTACTACGGCAGCCGTAATTGCAAGTACTTATACTTCTACGGGAAATATCGATGCTTGTTCCCTAACAGTTAATAACGGCGCAACAGTAGTAATTTCATCAGGACACACTGTTACTTTGAGCGGTTCATTGACAGCCATTGTAGGAAGTTTCGTTACGTTTAATAATAATGCCAATTTGATACAAAGTGGTTCGACAAACACAAACTCGGGTGCGATTATTATAAAAAGAGACAGTTCGTTTTTGAAAAGATTAGATTATACCTTATGGTCATCTCCTGTTGCTAATCAGCAATTGAAAGCGTTTTCTCCCGGAACATTAGATGAACGTTTTTATACCTATAATACACAAACTATTGTATCCCCTGCAACTGCTGCTAATATTTATGTAGTAGTTCCAAATCCAACAACGACTAACTTTGAAACAGCAAAAGGATATTTAATACGTGTCCCAAACACCCATTCTACAACGGGTGCTATATGGACAGGTTCTTTTACGGGAGTTCCTAATAACGGTAATTATAGCTATACATTAGTGGATGGCGGTGCCGGAGAACAATTCAATTTAGTGGGTAATCCGTATCCATCTCCTATTGATGCAGTGGCTTTTGTTAATGATCCTACTAATTTTGCTAATACAACAGCAACACTTTATTTTTGGAGAAAAACAAATAATTCTGCCAATCCAAGTTATAGTAGTTGGAACGAAGGTGTTGGATATCTTAATCCAAATGGAGAAGCACCAGAAGCTAATTTCTTTTTAAATCAAGTAATTAATGTAGGACAAGGCTTTTTTGTTGAAGCCTCTGGTTCAG
>JAYURX010000029.1:0-2399 GCA_043755965.1 Flavobacterium sp.
ACCATTCGTGATAGGGTAATCCCGATTCTGGTGCAATTTGTGGCGCTACCGTAAATTCATTGACACGAATGCTGGTGTTTTCCATTGCCTCTTTCAAGGCACATTCCACTTCTTTCCCAATAACATGTTCGCCGAAAGCAGAAATATAATGTTTGATTCTGCCGGAAACGATAACGCGATAGGGTTTTAAACTGGTGAACTGAACGGTGTCGCCAATATTGTACGCCCAAAGTCCGGCATTCGTAGAAATGATTAAAACATAATTGACATTCAATTCCACTTCCCCAATCGTATAACGTCTTGGATTATCCGTAAAAAACTCATCGGATTTCACAAATTCATAAAAAATTCCAGAGTTCAAAAGCAGCAGCATGCCTTTATCGTTCTGCGAATCCTGATAGGCAAAAAACCCTTCAGAAGCCGGAAAAAGCTCTATTGAGTCTACTTTTCTTCCGATAAGGTTTTCAAACTTCGCGCGATACGGCTCGTAGTTTACACCGCCATAAATAAACAGATTGAAGTTTTTAAAAATGTCGCCAACGGCGCTGTTGCCTTTTTGTTCCAATTTTTCAAAATACATTTGAACCCAGGACGGAATTCCGGAAATCACCGTCATGTTTTCGTTAAAGGTTTCGGCAACAATCGCATCCACTTTGGTTTCCCAATCTTCAATGCAATTGGTTTCCCAGCTTGGCATTCGATTTTTCTGCAAATATTTCGGAACAAAGTGCGCTACAATTCCGGAAAGTCTTCCCAGGTTAATTCCGTTTTTTTCTTCCAAAATTGGACTTCCCTGCAGGAAAATCATTTTGCCGTCAACAAATGCTGTTTTTCCGGTTTCGTGAATGTAACTTAGAATGGCATTTCGCGCTGCTTCAATATGAAATGGCATGGATTCTTTGGTCAACGGAATATATTTCGCGCCCGAAGTTGTGCCCGAAGTTTTGGCAAAGTAAATCGGTTTTCCCTTCCAAAGAATATCTTCTTCGCCTTTAACAACTCGGTCAACATAAGGCCGCATGTCTTCGTAATCTCTAATAGGTACTTGCTTGGCAAAGTCTTCAAAGTTTTTTATTTTAGAAAAATTATGATCTTTTCCAAACTGAGTAAAATCTGCGGAAGCGATAAGATTTTTAAAAACCTTTTGCTGTGTTTCAATGGGGTTTTGAACCCATTTTTGAGTTTTTCTGTGGATTATATTCGCGAATATTTTGGCCGCAACCGATTTTACAGACATAAATTATTTATTTGGAAAATTCTTTTTTAATGCTCGTTCTGTTGTGAGCAATAAATAAATAACTACTATAATCAAGGCGGTTATACTTATCGGCATTTCTATATTGACCGAAAAAGCAAATGCCAATTTCAAAAAAGAAAAAAGTATCAAAAACAATCCTCCTTCAATCATTCTTAAAGAAGAAAATCTTTGGGCAAAGTTCCATCGTTCTTGGCTTTTCATTGAAGACGAAGTTCTGTAACCATAAAGCGAATTAATTTCTTTGGGTGGATAATAATACATGATTAATGCTACAAAAAAGAAAATGAAACCCGTCAAAAAAGGCATTCCCATTACATATTCAGCTATTCTATCCATAGTTTCAAAAATTATTCAAATTCTATAAAAATACTCGGATCGATGGAATATCCATCCTTCCACAATTCAAAATGCAGGTGCACTCCGGTGGATTCCTGTCCTGTTGAACCGGAAAGAGCAATAACCTCACCTGTCTTTACCGCATCACCTTGAGAAACCGTCAGCGAAGCAGCGTGTTTATAAACTGAAATAAATCCATTGTTGTGTCGTATAATAACTACATTTCCCGTATTTGAAGTCCAATCGGCAAAGATGACTTTTCCGCTCAAAACTGATTTTATCGGAGTGTTTTTTGCCAAAGCAATGTCAACTGCATAGTGTTTGTTTGCCGGGTTGTATTTTTCGGTTACCATTCCCTTGACAGGCGGAAATAAAACAGTTGCAACTTTTGGCTTCGCCTTTTCAAAAAGATTGTATTTATCTTCTCTTTCAACTTCTTCCCTTAACTTTAAATCGGCATTCGAAGGTTTCAAGTCTTCTTCTGAAACAGGTTCTAAAACTGACGCTGAAATAGAATCTTTATTGAATTTTGCATATTCTAAATCACCCGTCAAAACCTTTTTAATTGATTCTATATAGGCTTCATTTTTTTTCAAAGCGTAGTTTAATGAATCTGATTTTAGTGCCAATTCGGTAGCGTCCTTCTTTAACTGTGTGGAAGCGTAACCCGGAATATATTCGCGCAAGGGCGTAAAAGCAATAATATAAGTAGTAACGAAAATGATTAAAAATGCACCAATTGTGGCTACCACAAAAACATTCATCAGCGTCAACCGAAGCGAAAAAATTTCTTCAAAAGTGTCTT
>JAYURX010000030.1:0-5540 GCA_043755965.1 Flavobacterium sp.
CACTTGACACTGGATTAAGCACTTCCGATTATACATTTGTTTGGAAAAAAGATAATGTAGTGATGTCCGGAGAAACTGGATCAACTTTGAATATTAGTCAAGTCGGTACTTATGAAGTAACGTACAATAATATTTTTGATACATGCCTGCCAGTTACCGATTCAGTTGTTATTGAATATTATCCTCAAATCGCATCGCCAAATCCGAATCCACTTTATAAATGTGATTCTGGTGCATCCACCTATGTTTATAATTTGGATTTAAATACACCTGTGGTTAAAAGCGGATTAGACCCTTTAACTAGTGTTTCTTACCATATTTCCCAGAATGATGCTGATAATGATATAAATCCGCTTCCATTACTTTACACCAGTCCAAGTGGACAAACAATTTATGTTAGAATTCAATTACCCAATAGTAGTTGCTTTACTGTAAAATCTTTTCAGTTGCTTGTTTCTCCGGGTCCGGTTGCTAATCAACCAAATGACATGTATAAATGTTCAAATTCTATGACTCTACTTAGAGCTCGTTTTAATCTTAATTCACAGGGAACGCAAATTTTAAATGGTCAATCATCTGCGATAAATATTATTAGTTACTATACATCATTAAATGATGCCAATAATAACATTAACCCTATAACCACACCGACTTCATTTAACTCTTCCGGACAAACTATTTATGTAAGAGTGCATAATGTTAGTGATTCTTCTTGTTTTAGCATTACTAGTTTTAACCTTATCGTCAATCCACTTCCTCTTGTCGACAATCTCGAAGATGTATTAGTGTGTACCAGTTATACTTTACAACCCTTAACTAACGGAAATTATTTCACAAGCCCAAATGGGGGTGGATTACCATTATTTACTGGTACTTCAATTATACAAAGTACAACTATATTCATATTTAATCAGCCGGGAGGACCAGGCACTTGCGGGGCCAATAGTTCTTTTAAAGTTACGATTGTGGATGAAAGTAGTTTAACACCTCCAAATGTAACAAGTTGTGGGAATTATACTTTGCCAAATTTAGAGTATGGAAAGTATTATACTGGACCCGGAGCAACAGGTACAGAAATTCCTTCTGGAACTGTAATATCTACATCGCAACTAATATATTATTATTTTATTACCACAACTCCACCAGTTTGTATTGTAGATTCAAGTTTCAATGTCACCATCGTACCAAATATGGAAGTTGGAACCCGACCTGATGTTTTTGAATGTACTTCCTATACGCTACCATCACTAACTTTAGGAAATTATTTTACAGGAGCTGGCGGAACTGGAACTCAATTAGCAGCAGGAACTTCGATAACAGTAAGCCAAACCATCTATGTTTATGCCTCTACAAGTGGAACAACACCATGTAGTGATGAAGATATTTTTGATGTTTTTATTGGAATACCACAACCGGCAGATATTTCACAATGTAATGGATACACTTTGCCCGCACTTCCTATAGGAAACTATTACACCGGTCCAAGCGGAACCGGAACGCAAATTCCTTCCGGAACTGTGATAAATGATAATTCTATTATTTATATATATGCCCAAACAACAAGCGGATCAAACAATTGTACCGATAATTTAAATTTTTCGTTGACTTTTGCTCAGCCACAAATTGATGCCATGACTGATGTTTCTGTCTGTGAAACTTATACGCTGCCTGCATTAACAAATGGTGAATATTTTACAGATATTGAGGGAACGGGAACAATGCTTTATCCTGGCGATGTTATTCTTTCTACACAAACTATTTACATATTTAAAAGATTGAATGCAACTTGTATTAATCAAAATAGTTTTACTGTTACCATTAATCCATTACCGGCTATTGATTCCCGTTCGGATATTGATATTTGTGACCAATATGTTTTAACAGCTTTAGCCGTAGGTGATTATTATACTGGTCCAAATGCAACCGGAACATTGATTGCACCAAATACGGTTATAACTTCTTCTCAATTAATTTATATTTATGCAATTTCAAATACAACTCCGGCTTGTAGTATTCAAAATACGTTTCAAATAAACATCTTTTCAACAACAGCGGATTCACTACCAAATGTTACTGCTTGTGATAGCTATACGTTACCAGTTTTAACAACTAATAACCATTATTATACTCAATCTGGCGGACCAACAGGTACAGGAACAGAAATATTGCCCGGCACAGTAATTACTTCAAATCAGACGATATATATATTCAAAGAGTCTTTAATAAGAACCTCTTTTTCCTGTCTTGATGAAAATTCATTTACAGTAACAATCAATAATACGCCAATAATTCCCCCGGTTGCAAATGTCTTTGTTTGTAATTCCTATACTTTGCCTCCACTGGCTATTGGAGACTATTATACGGATATGAATGCATCCGGAACTTTACTGAATGCAGGTGATATTTTGACTTCTACACAGATACTATATATTTATGCACATACATCAACCTCACCTGATTGTTCAAGTGAAAGGCGTTTAACAGTAACTATTTTTAATGTAGATACGTTACCAAACATTACTACTTGCGAAAACTATACGTTACCATCTTTAACTGTAGGCAGATTTTACACTGGTCCAAATGGGACAGGAACAATGCTAACTTCAGGTGCTGTTGTTAACAGCTCGATAACTATATACATCTTCGCTACATCGCCATTTCTTCCAAGTTGTAGTGATGAAAGTTCTTTTACAGTGACGATTATTGACACTCCAGTTGCAAATTTAGTACCTGCAAACATACGGACTACATGTGATGTAGATGGGACTAATGACGGAATAGTTAATTTTAATTTGTCAACTTTATCAGCCACAATCCTGGGAGCTCAAACAGGCAGCGAATTTAGTGTTACTTATTATGAAAATCTGGCAAACGCAACAACGGCGTCAAACCCGGTAACATCGTCTACTCAAACTGTTGTTTACGCCAGGGTTAGTAATTCATTGGCTCCAAATTGCTATGATGTAAAACCGATAACTATTATTGTAAATAAACTTCCGGATCCAAAACCTGTCGACGGAATTGTATGTATAGATAATGAAACCGGAACACTATTAAATGCCTATACTATGTATAGTGGATTAAACTCTTCCCTACATACATTTGTTTGGACAAATGAAACCGGAGCTACTGTTGGCACTGCGACTAATTATCAGGCGATTGTGCCTGGAGTATTTACTTTAGTTGCTACAAGTAATGCCACGGGTTGTCAGTCAGAGCCGGTAAATGTTACCGTTTCAGCTTCTGAGCCAGCCATAGTAACTTATGAAGTAAGCCAAGATTTTGCAGATAACCAATCAATTACAGTAATAGCAACCGGACAAGGAAATAATTTCGAGTACCAGTTAGATGATGGCCCGTTTCAGGACAGTAATGTTTTTGAACACGTTTCTTCAGGAATTCATATCGTAACCGTTAGGGATAAAAATGGCTGTGGAAGTACCTCCATTCAGGCTTTGGTTGTGAACTATCCTAAATACTTTACGCCTAATGGCGACGGATACAACGACTCCTGGAATATTAAGGATTTATCAGGTCAGCCAAGTGCCAATATTGTAATCTATGACCGTTTTGGTAAAATGCTAACGCAAATAAAACCAAGCAATAGCGGTTGGGACGGAACATATAATGGCAATTTAATGCCGTCTGACGATTATTGGTTTAGTGTTTCCTACACCGATGAAAATCAGGTTGATCAAGAATTTAGAGCCCATTTCGCCATGAAGCGATAATCTACATAATACCTACTTTGTGAAAACTCCTGATATTCTCAGGAGTTTTTTTACGTAAAATCTGTAACAAATTAAAACTTTGAAAGTCTACTATACATCAAATAAAAATCATCAATCATCATGAAATTAAAAATTTTAATCCTTACCTTTTTTAGTGCTCTTTCTTTTCTGCAAGCCCAAAACGCAACTCAAACATCATTCGCATTAGGCAGCATTTCGGGAAAAGTAATCGACAATAATTCTAAGCAACCGCTTCCGTATGTAAATATCAGTGTTAAAATAGAAGGAAAAGTTATTACCGGAGGAATCACACAAGACAATGGAAACTTCAACATTAAAAATTTGGAGCTAAAAGAACATACCGTTGAGTTCCAATTTATGGGTTACAAAACACAAACAGTTACGGTAATTTTAACTGACACTAATAAAAGCATCAATTTAAATACCATTTCACTTTCAGAAGAAGCTGTAGAACTCAAAGGCGTTGAAATTGTTAACGAACGTTCCACTATTGTCCAGAAGATTGACAGAAAGGTAATCAATATTGGAAAAGATTTGATTGCTTCCGGCAACACCGCTTCAGAAATTATGAATAACATTCCAACAGTTAGCGTCGACCCACAAACGAAAGAGTTGAGTTTAAGGGGAAACTCAAATGTAAGAGTGTTAATTGACGGTAAGCCATCCAATATAGATTCGGCTCAATTATTACAGCAGATACCATCCTCTTCTATCAAACAAATTGAACTGATTACCAATCCTTCAGCCAAATACAACCCCGAAGGCATGAGCGGAATCATAAACATTATTTTGCACAAAAACTCCCAGGAAGGTTTTAACGGAAGCATCAATTCAGGGGTAACGTTCGGAATTACGCCTAAAGTTAACACCGCTTTAAACCTGAACTACAAAGTTGGCAAAGTAAATTTCTATACCAATTATGGGTTCAATCACGGGAAAAATGCCAATAATGGTTACATCGACAGCTTCAGGCCAACATTAGAAAATCATCAGACTTTTGGTGGTGCCAACATAAATACGTCGCATCTGATTAAATTTGGAATGGACTATTATATCGATGAAAAAAACACCCTTTCCTTTTATACCAATCAGAATATTGTAAATGGCAGTGGAGATGGCTTTACAACAGTCGATTATGACAATCCCTCCTCAAGAGATTCCCGACAGACCTCTCATTCCGAAACAGAAAACCATACACAAACTTATGATTTAGCCTATAAACATGATTTTACCAAAAAAGGTGAAACGTTTGACTTTCAAGCCAATTTTTCGAATACAGTAAGCCCTGAAGTCAGCGATTATGTGTATAATCAATTCAATCCAAACTCCACAAGATTTACCAATAACGATATTGAGCGTGACACCGATTATTTACAAATCAATATAGATTATGTGAATCCTTTGACCGAGACCGTCAAGTTGGAAATCGGTGCAGAAACCCGTCTTCAAAAAATTACCAATGATTTTGATGAAACAATAACAGAATCCCCAACCTACAGTAGGAATGGAAACTCTAATTTTGAATTCACGCGAAACATCCATTCCTTCTACACCAACCTTGGTAAGCAATGGAAAAAATGGAGTGTTCAGGCCGGATTAAGATTAGAGCAATATGAAATTGACGGGGACTTTAAAAATGTAGTGACTTCAACAACTCCTTCAGAAAACATCAATGACCAAAGTACCATCAAAGATGATATCTTCTCGATTTACCCATCGGTGTTTTTCAATTATAAAGCGAATGATAAAGACTCATTTAATTTCAACTTTTCAAGACGTGTTGACCGA
>JAYURX010000031.1:0-5513 GCA_043755965.1 Flavobacterium sp.
CCAAATCAAAATGCTTTCGACAGGGGAAAACTCGGCAGTAAATGCTAATTTCAGGATAATTCCTTTGGCAACATAAATAACAATTAACATCAGCAAAAATAAGGGAACAAATACTTTGAAATAGGATTTTAGTTCCGCTTTAAATTCGTTTTCGGTATGGATTGACGCCAGCTTTGGCATGTAATATAAAGACAATCCCGAACTGAAAAAAATCATATAAAAACTCGACAATCTATTGACTGCATCCCAAATTCCGGCTTCTTCGATAGAGTATTTCTCCACTATCATATTTCGTATAAAAAGTAATGTCAACGGAGCAATTATAGCAGTCAACAATGCCATTACCGAAAACTTTCTGATGATCTTAAAATATTTTTTGTTAATTAATTTTTGGAGGTCAAATTTGAAATAATTAGCCTGGTTTCTAACAAAAATAAAGGTTACCAAAACCATCAAAACCTCTCCAATCGCAACAGATAAAAGTCCGCCTAAAATATTCTGTTTCCAGATTAACAAAGCCGTCAAACCAAAAACTAAAATATTCGAAATGATTTGGATGCCCATTATTCTTCTAAACTTTTCTAAACCGTTGTAAATCGCCAGCCAAAAGGTATTGATAACCATTAATGGCAGCAATAATCCGAAAAAGCGAATTGGATTTGCATGGTTAGTGGTGTAAAACAAAAAGCCTGAAATGGGCGATGCAAATGCCAAAACCAGCAATGCCAATACACTGGAAATAAGTAAAAAAATCCAGAAAAATGTGGAATAAATAACCGAAAGTTCTTGTTTGTCTTCTTTGTTTTCTACAAATAGCTTGACAATGGAGTTGCTGATACCAAGTGTCGCGACCGATTTCAGCATTAATGCAAAATTCCTGAAACTTCCCATCAAGGCCATACCCGATGTACCTAAAAAAACGGAAATAATTTTAGAGGATAAAATGCCCAAAACAAAACTCACTGCAACCGAAATAAAATTCAGTGACAATACTTGTAGCAATGTATTTTGTTTTAAGATTTTCAATTTAGAGATTTCTTATCACCCGTGCCGGATTTCCGGCGGCAATTACATTTTCGGGTATGCTTTTAGTAACAATTGAACCGTTTCCAATAACCGAATTTCTACCAATGGTCACGCCTTTCAGGATGGTAACATCATCGCCTAAAAAGACGTTCTCCGCAATAAAAACGGGCTCAGATTCTAATTCATCATCATTCCTTTTGCCTATATCGAGATTGTGTCCATCGTTATCAATTATAGAACAATTTACTCCGATTAGAACATTATTTTGAATGGTTATTTTTGAAAAAGCCACTGCCGAAAAAGCATTATTTACGGAAACATTATTACCAATAGTAATTTCACTATCTGAATTTCGGGCTTCTAAATAGGCATAATGAGAATAATAATTTGGAGAAGCAATGACTCCGATTTGGACATTTTTACCAAAGGATATTTTGCCTTTCCCCTTCAGAAGCAATGGATGAAATAAGTTTGGTTTTCCTAAGACATTGCTGCAATCGGAAAGCAATTGATGTTTCCAAATGCGTAACGTCTGGAAAATGAAATTCTTTATATTATTGAATATCCCCATCAATACTGATTTAAAGCGGTAATAACTTCATCAACCTCATCCTTAGTCATTACTGGACTTATTGGCAAACTTAACACTTCCTGATGGATTTTTTCGGTTATTGGAAATGAAAGCGAATTCCATCCCGAAGTTTCGGAAGCAAAAGCTTTTTGTTGGTGTGGCGGAATGGGATAATGAATAACCGTTTCTATATTATTTTGTTTCAAATACGATTGAAGCGCATCTCTTTCAGAAGTTCGGACAACGAATAAATGAAACACGTGATTACCTGACAAATCCCAGGCTGGCAATATAATTTTTTCATTTTTAATTTCGGATAAATAACGTTTTGCAATTGAATTTCGGGTTTGATTATCACTATCAAGATGTGGTAATTTCACATTCAAAAAAGCGGCTTGTATTTCGTCCAAACGCGAATTGACCCCAATATATTTGTTGTGATATTTTTGTTCCGAACCATAATTTCGCAAAGCAAAAATCACTTTGGACAAAGCATCATCATTGGTCGAAATGGCACCGGCATCGCCCAAAGCACCAAGATTTTTTCCCGGATAAAAACTAAATGCAGCAGCATCAGATAAATTTCCTGCTTTAGTAATTGTGTCCTGCTGAGCTTGTCGAAGCATGGCACCATGTGCTTGCGCCGCATCTTCAATTACCAATAAATTATTTTGCTTGGCAATTGCATTTATAGTTTCCATTTCAGCCAATTGACCATAAAGATGAACCGCTAAAATCGCTTTGGTTTTTAGGGATATTTTTGCCTTAATTAAATCGGGATTGATGTTGTAAGTGTCTAATTTTGGTTCGACTAAAACTGGCACTAAATCGGCCTGCAATATTGCCAAAATACTGGCTATATATGTATTTGCCGGAACAATAACCTCATCGCCTTTTTGGAGTTTTCCGAGTTGAATATATCCTTTAAAAATCAATACCAAAGCATCCAAACCATTACCAACACCAATACAATGGTTGGAGCCACAATAAGCAGCAAAATTGCTTTCAAACATTTTGACTTCATCGCCCAGAATAAACCAACCTTTATCTAAGACTAATTTCATTTTTTGCTGAAATTGCTCCTGATATTGTTGATTGATTTTCTGTAAGTCGAGGAATTTTATCATTCTTCTTGATGGCAAATTACTTGCTGTTTAGCTGTCGAAGCTGTTGAATATCTAATAAATCTTTTGGTCGGCTGGCTTTAATTTTACTGTTTATCAAATCTTCCAAAGACAACACATTCCATCTTAAAAAAGGGTTTTCATTTACAATAACCTGTTCACTGTCATTATAGGCTTTATCAAAAGATTTATTAATAGAAAAATTAGTTATCAATTCTAAATCTAAATCAATTGGCGAAAATTTTATGGAAATATTTTGCTCTTTTTGCTTTACTTTTTCGGGAAAATCATCAATTTCATAACCCATTTCATTAAAAACGCTAATTAAGTTTTTAAAATTCTGAGCTGTAGTTTCTATCCAAAAATCAACATCGGCTGAATGCCTTTGATATCCGTGAAAATTAACTGCGCCACCACCTACCATAACCATTCTCACTTTATGTTTGTTGGCTAATGTTATAAACTGATTAATATTTTCTTCCCAAACTTGCTTCATTAGCTAGTTTTAATTTCAATCAAAAAGTTATCGCTTTTTTCGGTTTTACTCTTTTTAGGAAGTTGTTTACTGTTCAATAACAAATTGATAAAAGCATAGATGCGCTCAGACTTAGACAACTTCAAGAAATCCTCAGTTTGCAGTTTATTACTGTCCTCTTTTGTTCTGAAAGTGATTTTCATAATCAAATTTTATTCAAATTTACTCAATATTCATCAATTACAATTAGACCAAAACGTTTTCTAATAATGTATAATTTGCAGTTTGAACTTCATAATAATCCTGAACAGTTGTTTTTGCTCCGAAGCTTTCTTTCCAAAACAGAATTCCTTCATTGATTTTCTTTCCGTTTTCTTCGTGTGAAGGACCAAAATCAAAAAAATTTTTATCCTTAAAAACTTCCGTAATCAAATGATTGTAAAGAAAATCTAAACTTCCTAATTCATTCTTCTGTTCATTTCCCGAAATATATTGCGGGTGTACTACCGTATTTGTTATAAAAACAGTTGTTCCTGCCACAATTTTATCAGCTGCATACACGTTAAAATGACGAATATTTTTAGGAAATTTTTGCTGTAATTTACTTATTTCCTCTATGGTGTGCACTGGTACTGCATTGTATTTATTTGCCAAATTTGGATTCAGTATTTCATTCCAAAATAAGTCAAATCTTAGTTCTTCTTTAATTACTAAATTGTTCTTTTCACCACGTTTAATGTTCTCTCTTCGTGACTTTGTAATCAAGAAAGGTTTTGTTAGATTAAGTACCGAAAGGCAATCCCTGCGAATCAGTTTGGCTTTAGCCAAAAACATAGCATATTCAATCTCTTCAGAGAAAAAGGCGTTGTAAATTGACGGAATTAATTTGATTTGAAAAGTGGTAATATCAGCTGAATGCAAAAAGGCCAAAACAGTTTTCGTAATCGCAATTACTTCGCCTAATTTGATTTTACTGTCAAAAATAAAACCACCATACGTCAAGCCTTGATGAGAAAAAACAGTATCTCCTACTCTATTAGCTGGAAGAATCGAAACCAATTCTTCTCCCTCAAAAACCAACAAGGAAAAATCCTGAAATCTATCGAAATGATATTCCATAAAATCGCGATGAAAAAGAAACGTCGCATTTTTGGCACCGCTTACAAAGTTGTTCCAAATTGCATAATCCTCTAAAGTATACCGTCGAATAGAGTAGTTTTTCACAAGTAGCTTTTAATCATCGGAAAATTAAACATTTATTTCAAAAGTCATCCTTATTAAAATTCAATTTTCAAAAATATTGTTTAATTTTATCTTCCTAACCGTTTTGCTTTGAAATTAAAACGACATTTTTTATTTTTTATTATTCTTTTTTGTTTCATTTTTAAAACTAATGGACAAAATGTATCATTGTACAACCAGTTAAATGGCCGTTATGATTTTACTTTCATTGGAAACACTTTGAATGTTCAGCCAAATGGAGCCAATGATCCGTGTGAGTTATTGGGCGGTTCTTCCGCTACTTTAGATTTAAATCCGACCGATGTCATCGAAACTGCTTATTTATATTGGGCTGGTTCGGGAACAGGTGATTTTGATGTTAAGTTAAATGGCATTGATATAACCGCACAACGTACTTTTTCGGCTATCCAGAATTCGAATGGAAATCCTTTTTTTAGCGCTTTTGCTGACGTTACCACGATGCTACAAACTACAGGAAACGGAATTTATACTTTTTCTGAACTTGATGTAACGCCATTTTTTAATCCATTCACCTATTGCAATAACGGAACTAATTTTGCGGGCTGGGCTATTGTCATTGTTTACCGAAATGTTACGCTGCCTTTAAATCAAATCAATATTTATGATGGCTTGGAAGCATTGTCAACAGTCACTCCTGGTGTGCAGGATCAGTTGATTATCAATTTAGGAAATCTAAATGTGTTGGATAATTCCGGAGCAAAATTGGGCTTTGTCGCCTGGGAAGGTGATGAAACTATTGCCAATCAGGAATCCCTGTTGATTAACGGAAATATACTGAGCAATCCGCCTTTAAATCCAGCTGACAATGCTTTTAATGGGACCAGCAGCATCACAGGAAGCAATACTTTGTACAATATGGATTTGGATATTTATGACATCCAAAACAGTATAAGCATCGGTAATACTTCCGCAACCATAGCGATGACTACTGCACAGGATTTCGTTTTGATGAATACTATAGTGACCAAGCTAAACAGTCAATTGCCCGATGCTACCGTTTCCATTGACTCCGTTGAAAAACAGTGTGATTCGAAAACCATTGTGGTAAACTATA
>JAYURX010000032.1:0-13604 GCA_043755965.1 Flavobacterium sp.
AAGAGGGAAGTTGGAAGTAAGATTTTAACTTCTCACTTCCAGCTTCTGGCTTCCATCTTAATTATATTTCGCTGAAAGTTCTTTAGCTACTTTTTCTAAAACGTCAGTAATATTGTCATCCAATTTACCGGCTTTTAAAGCATTTAAAGTGTCTTTGTGCTTATTATTTAAGTAATCGATATAACTTCTTTCGAATTCTTTTACTTTGTTTACAGGAACGCTTCTCAACAAATTTTTAGAACCTGCGTAGATAATAGCTACTTGGTCTTCTACTGTATAAGGATCGTTTACCGCTTGTTTCAAGATTTCAACGTTTCTTCTTCCTTTTTCGATTACGTTCAAAGTAACGGCATCCAAATCAGAACCAAATTTTGCAAACGCTTCCAATTCACGGAATTGTGCCTGGTCTAATTTTAATGTTCCGGCTACTTTTTTCATTGATTTAATTTGAGCGTTACCTCCAACACGGGATACCGAAATACCTACGTTAATCGCCGGACGAACTCCTGAGTTAAACAAATCCCCATCCAGGAAAATCTGTCCGTCAGTAATGGAAATTACGTTTGTTGGGATATAAGCAGAAACGTCACCAGCCTGAGTTTCGATAATTGGCAAAGCGGTTAATGAACCACCACCTTTTACGATTGGTTTCAACGAATCTGGTAAGTCGTTCATGTTTTTTGCGATATCATCATCCGCAATAACTTTACAGGCTCTTTCTAATAAACGAGAGTGTAAGTAGAATACGTCTCCTGGATAAGCCTCACGTCCCGGTGGTCTTCTTAACAAAAGAGACACCTCCCGGTAAGCAACAGCTTGTTTAGATAAATCATCATAAATAATTAAGGCAGGACGACCTGAATCCCTGAAATATTCTCCGATTGCAGCTCCGGCCATTGGCGCATAAACCTGCATCGGTGCCGGATCAGAAGCGTTAGCAGCAACAATAACAGTGTAAGCCATTGCGCCTTTTTCTTCTAATGTTTTAGCGATTCCAGCTACTGTTGACGCTTTTTGTCCAACAGCAACATATATACAAAATACCGGGTGACCCGCATCGTAAAACTCTTTTTGGTTTAGGATGGTATCGATACAAACTGTAGTTTTTCCTGTTTGACGGTCACCAATAACAAGTTCACGTTGTCCTCTTCCAACCGGAATCATCGCGTCGATAGATTTGATTCCTGTTTGTAACGGCTCAGTAACCGGCTGACGGAAGATAACTCCGGGAGCTTTTCTTTCCAATGGCATTTCGTATAAATCACCACCGATTGGTCCTTTACCGTCGATTGGTTCTCCCAGCGTGTTTACTACACGTCCTACGATTTGCTCACCAACTTTGAGCGAGGCAATACGTTGTGTTCTTTTTACGGTAGATCCTTCTTTAATTCCTGTAGATGGTCCTAAAAGTACAATTCCCACATTGTCTTCTTCCAAGTTCAAAACGATGGCTTCCAATCCGTTGTCGAATTGTACTAACTCACCGTATTGAGCGTTTGATAACCCGTAAACACGGGCAATACCATCACCTACCTGAAGAACAGTTCCTACTTCTTCTAATGTTGCACCTGATTCAAAACCAGATAATTGTTTCTTTAATATTGCTGAAATTTCAGCTGGATTGATTTCTGCCATTTTGATATATCTTTAATGGTAATCTAGTTACTAAATTCTCTTTTTAATTCCTGCAATCTGTTTGACACAGAAGCATTGTATTGTTTGTCGCCTATTCTCAATATGAATCCACCAATAATTGATGGGTCAACTGTATTTTGAATAGTTATTTTTTTAGTGGAAATAGTTGCTGCTTTCGCCAAAATTTTAGCTTCCAATTCAGCTGTAATAGGAAAAGCAGTAGTCACTTTCGCAACCTCAACACCGTTCATCTCATCAAACTGAGCATTGTACTGAGTGGCAATAGCTACCAATATCTCAAATCTTTTGTTTTCCTGTAGCAATCTGAAAAGCGATTTTGTTTCTGCCTGAACTGAACCAAAAACTTCTAACAAAGCGTTCATTTTTAAATCTGATTTAATGATCGGACTTGCCAAAAAATCTTTTAAATCAGCGCTCGAATCAACCGCAGTAATGATAGATTTCATATCATCATTTACCTGATTGGCTTTTCCGCTTGAAATCGCAGTTTCTAAAATTGCTTTCGCATATCTAATCGCAGCTCTTGACATAACGATTAATTTAATTTAGCGTCACCCAACATTTTCTCAACCAATTTAGTTTGAGACTCTTTGTCGGTTAGTTCACTTCTTAATATTTTTTCAGCAATTTCAATAGACAAAGCAGAAACCTGAGTTTTCAATTCTGCCATAGCAGCATTTTTCTCGCTGTTGATTGCCGCTTTTGCCTGCTCAATCATTTTTCCTGCCTGAACCTGTGCTTCAGTTTTAGCTTCAGAAACAATTTTATCTTTGATTTCTCTGGCTTCTTTTAGCATAACATCTCTTTCGACTCTTGCCTCAGCTAATAATTTCTCATTATCCGATTTAAGGTTTTGCATGTCTTTCTTTGCAATTTCAGCTGAAAGCAATGCATTTTTGATTCCTTCTTCTCTTTCATTAACGGCATCAAGAATTGGTTTCCAGGCGAATTTTCTCAATAAGAAAACCAACAACAAGAAGATTAATGTTTGCCAGAAGAACAATCCGAATGCGAAATCATCTATTAACTTTCCCATAATTTAGAGTGTATTATGTAATGTATATTATAATTTATAATTTTTTTAGAGATAAACCAAAGCTACAACCAACCGTTGCAGCTTTTAGTTTACTGTTTTTTTGGATTAGTTTACAGCGAATAATGCTGCAAATCCGATACCTTCAATAAGTGCCGCTGCAATAAGCATCACTGTTTGAATTTTTGCTGTAGCTTCCGGTTGACGAGCAATTGCATCTAATGCAGAACCACCGATTCTACCGATACCAATTCCTACTCCAATAACTACTAATCCTGCTCCTACTAAGTTAAGAGTTCCTTCCATAATGTATATATATTTAATTAAACATTCAATTTTGTGGCGTAAGCTTAAAGCCTACAGCATTTTAATGATGTGCTTCTTCGTGGTGGTGTTCTTCAACAGCCGATCCAAAGTATAAAGCGGTTAACATTGTAAAGATATACGCTTGTAAAAGCGTTACTAAAATTTCAATTAATGAGATGATGAATGAAAGTCCGAATGCTAACGGGCTTCCAATCCAGCTTTTGAAAATGAACATCATTCCAATCAAACTCATCAATACAATGTGACCCGCAAACATATTAGCGTACAAACGAATCATTAATGAGAAAGGCTTTATGATTGCTCCCATCAATTCGATTGGTGCCAAAATAATTTTCATTGGAACCGGAACGCCAGGCATCCAAAAAATGTGCAACCAATAATTTTTCTTGGCGGTAACTGTGGTAATAATAAAAGTTAAAACTGCCAATCCGAAAGTAACCGAGATATTACCCGTAACGTTCACTCCGAATGGCATCATGCCCACAACATTTAAAAACCAGATAAAGAAAAATACAGTCAACAAATGGCTCATGTATTTTTTATAATGCTTTTCACCGATATTTGGGATTGCAATTTCGTCACGAATGAACAATACAATTGGCTCAAAGAATCTTCCTGCTCCGGTAGCTACGCCACCGTTCTTAGCATATGATTTTCCTAAGCTTCTAAACAATAAGAACATTAAAAGCGCAATTACCAACATACTAAAAACTCCTTTGGTAATTGAAAAATCCAGCGGTTTAGCATTTGTTGGGTGATGCTCGTCTCCGGTTAAAGTTCCATCCGCCTCAGTTTTGTAGATTCTTTCGTGATGTAAAACATAATAGTTTCCACCATCTTCAGCTACTGATTCTCCGTCATGGAATTTCGATGATGAAAAAATATGAAGTCCGTCGGTATCCCAAAGAATGATTGGCAACGGAAAACCATAATGCTTTCCGGTTTCCTTATCACCAAATAAACTAAAACTGTGTGCGTCTAAAACGTGGTGGTTTTTTACTTCGTCTATTTGAGCTTTAATTTCAGCCTTTGGATCCTGATTTTCCTTGGCAACAACTTCTCCATGTCCTGAAGCTGGTTCAGGTGAATTTGCCAATATAACTGAAGGTAAAAAAGCGATTAAAGCTACTATACTATAAAGGAATGATTTTTTTGAAAATACCATAACTATGACTTGTCTAAATTTTATTTCTGAAATTTGGTGCAAAAGTACACTTTTAATTAATATTAAAAAGTATAAGTTTTATTTTTTTTGACGGAATTATCGATTATAAAACAATTTATTGCTTATTGTTTAAAATTCTGATAGTTAGATAGGTTTCTATTGCTAAAAAGTAAATAAAAACCGCAAAAAAGTTTAACTTTTCTGTTGGTGTTTTTGGAAGATGCGTGTGGATGATTGGTCTTAAAAAAGCATAAGCAATTGCCATTTTCAAAGTGGTAAACGCCAAAAAGGCATAACCTACTGAGTTTACTGATGTTTCTTGTACTTTGGTCAATAAGGATACAATAATTAAAGAAAGTAAGGCAAACAAACCATAAAGCAAAAGTGTTGAATAGATGAAGCTGTCTTCAAAGTCTTTTGAAATAATGAAATGCGATATGGTTTTATGAATAATAAGGCCGATTATTGCGGCAATGAAAACTGTAAAAAGGGAATTGTATTTTTTTAACTTCATTTTTCTTCCTCCGATTTGTTGAGTTCTTTTAACTGTCGGGAAATGTTGTAAAACGCAATCGCAACACCAACCATCGTTAAAATTTTTACATATAAATTATATTCGTTTATGAATTTTAGGTCGAGCCATTGACCTAATTTGGCAAATAAAAAAACAATAATTCCCATTTGGATGGGAATATTAATAAGTGCCAACCATTTATTACGCTGTTTTTTCTTCTGCTGATTTTCCATCGGTAATCATGTTTTTTACATGCGGTTTCATGATGCATGACGCACTAAATTCTGCACCGGGTTCAACAGAAAGTTTTCCGCAAGTTACTTCACCATGAATGTTGGCTTTGGACTTTACATTAAGAATTTCCTGTACTTGTATTTTACCGTCAAATTTGCCTTCAATATCAGCATTTTTGCAAATGATATCGCCTTTAACACTTCCCGCTGGTCCAATTACTATTTTCCCCTTGGATTGAAAATTGCCCACCAAATGACCATCCAAACGAAAATCAGCGGGTGAAATTATATCACCCTGAATGGTAGTTCCTTCCACAATTCGGTTGGTTTTACCTAAAAGGTCGGTGTATGATTTTGGACTTTTTTCAAACATGATTTCTATCCTTTTTTACCAGATTTCTCTCCTCCTGGTGATGGTGGCGGTCCAAATTCCTGGTCTTCAGATTTTTGTTCTCCGGCTTTTTGATCTCTACCTTTTACCGGCTCACCTGGGTTATCTTCGGAAGGTTGAACTTGCTGAGTAGTATTCACAGCAGGTTTGGGCTGTGCCTGCTCCGGTGCTTTTTCTAAAGTCCCGTCCCAGTTTGGCTGCGTTGCCGTTTCCGGAAGATTCCCGGCTAAAAATTCGTCTAAGTTCTTTTTAATCTGAACTATCGTATAATTTTCCGCTGAAATAATTATCGGTGTTTGTTGTACTTTATAATCTTTATAGTCTTTCAGAATAGAAGTAATTCCTATTGCCAAATCCTCTGAATTTAAACCATGCATTACCGCAAAATTATCAGTCATTGTGTAAATATCCAAAGAAACCGTAAACTTGTTTAAGCTTCTGTCTGCAATGAATTTTTTGATTTTTTCACGAAGCGCTTTAGTTCCGGCATCTTCAAAATCTTTGGTACTGTAAAGAATTTTCCAGTTTTTGGAAGGCGCTTTAGACAACTGCAATGCTTCTAATTTTGGCAAATCAACCGCTAATAATTGTTCTGCTTTTTTACCTTCTTCACTATTTGGATAATTTAATGCTACATAATTTAACGCCGTGCTGAATTCCCCAAGCCCGCTCAGTTTTCCAACTATATTGGCTTTTAACAATTCCAATTTTGGAACAATTTCATCTCCGGTAAATCTGTTGATAGCATTTTCTGTAGCCGTTAAAACTGTTTTGAATTCGCCATTTTGATATTGTTTATAAATGGTTCCATACACTACATTTGGCGAATCGCTTGACTCTTCAATTTCGCTTGATGGATTTTGTAAAATTTGGGCATAGCGCGAATTTGGATAATTTGCAACGATACTTTCCTTCATAGCAGCGGCTTTTGATTTATCTAAAATTTCATAAAGCTTATACAAATGATACATTGATGGCAGCACTAATCTCTCTTCAGGATTGTCATTTAATAACTTCTCAAATTTGTTTGCGGCAAGTTGATATTCCTTGAATTTCTCTTTGTAAATAATCCCAAGTTGATAGTTAGCAAAGTTTCTTTCCTTACTCAAACTGTCTATCGTAGCCTGTGATTCCGGAATTTGCTTTATGTAGAAATCGGGTGTAAATCGTTCTTCAACAGCGGCAACATCTTTAGCATCTTTATCTCCTTCAACGTCTTTGCCCTCTGAATCTTTTCCTGCATTGCCTTTTTCCGAAAGTGATGAAACACGCCAATTGTCCTGCAGGGTTCTTTTGCCCCAATTTTTGGCAAACTCTACTTTACCATAAGCAACAGTTGTAGGGTTATAAAAATAGAAAGCGCTCTCACTTCCTGACGCTGTAGCATTAGGTGCTTTCGGTATTATTGTCTTTGTTTTTTTTGAATCCGTAGCGTCATCAGAATCAATTTTACCATCGGTTCTTTCCTGATTTTCTTTAATTCGTGCTAGTTTCTCTACAGCCTTTTTTTGTGCTTCTTCTTCTTTCTTAAGCTTTACAATGTAAGTATCAAAGTAAGCTGTTCTCTCTGAACCCGTCATTTTATAAAGAGAAATGATACTATCATTGGTTTGTGAAATCGCTTCATATTTGATAACGTCTTCCAGATTTTCTCTTTTCTTTTTTATCAAATTAAATTCTCTCGTTCTTGGCTTTAATTGAACCAATGTACTGTCATAATAATTCCCAGCTTTAACAAATTTAGAATCTATAAAATATAAATCGGCCAAATTTCTATAATTTGAAGCAATAAGATAAGTGTCTGGTGTTTTCTTTTTTAATGAAAGATTGTATTCTTTTTTGGCTAGTTCCTTATTGTTTCTTTTCTCATAAAACAATCCCAACTGATGGTGTAAAACATCCAGAAAAGGTCTGTTTTCTCTATCTTTCAACAAGTCCGCATATTTTTTCAGGAATGCAATTGTATCGCCTTTTTCATAATCAAACTGACTGGCTTGTCTTGCGTGAGCATGAATTACATATTGCTTTGCCGCTTTTCTATGCATGTCGATTACCGTTTGATAACTGGCATAAGCGCTATCTTTATATCCCAGTTCATCGTAAATTTGACCTAAAATATAATTGTATCTCGATATTTCTTCTTTGGATTTAGTGTGTTCTTTAGCGATTTTAAGTTTGGCAACGGCGCTATCCTTTTGCTCTAAATTTAAAAAAGCCTGCGCCAAAGTAGCATTGGCATCAGCAAAAATCTGATCTTTAAATTTAATTTCTTTCAGCAGTTTCCGAAGATTATTTACTGCCAACGCATCATTATCAAGACGCATATTGGTTTTTTCCCGCCAGATTTTTACTTCGTATATTTTATCACTGTTTGGAGATTTGTTCAGCACATAGTTAAACGCATCCAAAGCTGGCACAAAGCGCTGATCATAATATCTTGCTTTTCCAAGCATCATGTAGGCTTCGTCCATTTGTGGATTTTTCTCTGAACCGTTAATGTTCATGGAATGTTTCTGAATCGCTTTGGTGGCTTTGGTTTCTGCTTTCTCAAAATTGGCATTCTTAGCATTGCCCGGCATAAGATTGTCTTCGGAAACCTGCATTCTTTCTACGGGAAGAATTTCCCAAAAGTTGTCTGTGTTTTGAAGTTTTACTTCTTCAACTCCTTTATCCAAAGCAATTCCGCCATTGTATAAAATGTTATCTTTCGTGCTAAGCGCATGTGAATTTCTAGAAAGCCATGTGTTCCTCTTGGTAGAACAGGCGATTAAAATAATCAATAATCCCGAGAAGATGATATATTTAATTGTAGTGGTTTTCAAAGCAAAACGTTTAATGTTATAACGCAAAAAAGTCATAAATAGTATACTAACTGGTAAAAATACGTTTCTTTTTGATATGGCAAAAAAATTAGCGGTAAGTTTTTACCATTAGTGATAAATCCCAACCGCTATTTAATAAAATGCTGTTTCTTAAACTGCGAAAAACGCTTCTAGTTCCTTAAGGGTTTCAGGAGATGTCTGAATGTCTTTTACCACTTCGCCCAGGCTAAGGGCTACAATTCTGTTGCAAACCTCAACTGTATGAACCAAATCGTGCGAAGAAACCAAAACCGTAACGTTAGGGTTTTCTGCCAATTCCTTGATAATGATTTTTAATCTATTCACCGTTGTTGGATCCAGATTAGCGAATGGTTCATCCAAAATAATCACTTCAGGACTGCCGATTAAAGTGGCGATGATGCCTACTTTTTTCATGTTCCCTTTGGATAAATCCCTTAAATATTTTTTGCTATTAAGGATTTCCCCATTAAAAAATTCTTCGTGTTTTTTTAGCAATGCATCAACATCAGCTTTGTTTTGTCCACGTAAATCGCCAATGAAATAAAAATATTCCTCGGCGGTCAAATAACCAATCAAAAAACTCTCATCGATAAATGCTGATGTGAATGGTTTCCATGCTTCGCTACTGTCAACTTGAACATTATTATTTATTATATGACCAGAACTTGGCTGAATTAAATCCAAAAGCAAACTGAAAAAAGTAGTTTTTCCTGCGCCATTATTTCCAACTAATCCAAAGCTTTGCCCTTTCGGAATTTGAAGATTTTGTATGTTTAAAACTGTTCTTTCTAAGTTATATCTTTTGGTTAAATTATTTACTTGTATCATTTTATAAGTTTATGAGGTTTATAAGATTTATTTAAAACTGCGACTGTGAACTTGTGACTGTAACCTAATTTTTCTGTTTGTATGCGGCTATGGTTTCGTATTTTTCTGTTTTGTAGATTTTTTCAATTTTAGAGAAAACTAGATTTCTAAAAGCAAAACCCAGAATTCCGGCTAAAGCAACCAGAAGAAATCCAAGATTGGCCGAATGAAGATAATAACCAAGTGAATAAAGCAGCATTGGCACTAATAATTTTGGAAGGGCAATCAGCATTGTTTTTACATTGAAAGCCTGCTTGTCACCAAAAGCTTTGTTGGCCATGGTTAAGTCTATCGGCGTTTTGACAAAAGCTCCGCCAAGCATCACTAAATGCGAGTTGACTCCAATATTATATATGGCTCCAACCACAATCAACATATAGATTTGCCATCCGAAAAACACCCAATAAAAAGATGCAATGATAGTGGCGATGATAGTTCCAATAACCATAAGCCACCATTTTGAACTGATGTATTCTCGGTATTGAATATTTTGGCTCATCATCAATTGATAATAGGCACTGTCCCAACTGGGAATAAACTGCCCAAACGTGAACAAAAAACCGCCAGAAACAAAGATGCCCGCAAACACCTGCATCATCGGGTTGTTGTAGGCTTCAATCGCATTGGTAAAAAAAAGCAATCCATAAAAAATAAAAAGGAAACTCATAATCACTGTGGTTCGGGAACGTTTGTTTCGCTTCAATAGTTTAATGTCGTTTTTAAGGAATGTTCCCAAGGTTCCAAATTGGTTCAGCCAGGTGAAATTTTCGGTTCGGGCTTCGTCGCTTTTTTTCGCTAAACCAGTATCGAGGTTTAAGTTCTTTTTGAAATAATCAAAGGATAAATAATAGGTTACTATTGCTAAAAGTATCGGAAGTAAAAACAAATAACTTGTAGTATACATTCCTTGGAAAAAAGGCTGCGTATAATTCGTTACATCAAAAACCTGATAATATTGGGCCAATCCCAAACTCACAACTATTGCTAATAAGGGATAAAAAATAGAGTTCTTATTATTAATAAGGATATTGATAAAATTGTTAGAATAAATCAATGCCATCATTCCTAAACTCCACAAAACAGCTTGATATCCGTAGCCATGCATCAATAAAACCACCGTAAACGGAACAAAGAAAAATGCATGCAAAACGTTGAAAAACGAAATGATGGTTTTCCCTAAAGAGAAATGAACAATTACACTTCTTGATATAGGCAAATTCAACAGCGGTTTAATGTTTGTAACAGGCATTTTCTGAAAAAAATACCGAATAACCAAATCAGCAACAAGATAATAAATTATATATTTATTTACTGTAGCCAAAGGTTCTACATGTAATTCTTCTTTCAGCAAAAAGAAAACTAATGCTCCCATCAGTGCAAACCAAGCCATAAAAAAAAGAGCCAGAAAGCCCATTATAATTTTAAATGCCAAATTGGCTGCAAAGGAAGCAGAGCGAAAAAAGGCCTTCCATTCAAGTGTAATGAAGTGTTTGAACATAGTTGGTTGTTTAGGTTTTGGAATTAGTTCCGAAATTTAGACAATTGTTACAAATGTTGAATTCTAAATTTTTTAATCGTAACAAGATAATGAACAATAAATGCGACGTATAAAAAAAGTGTTATCCCCACAGTGAAATAATTTCCGTAAAAATCCTTGTAAAACCCATTAAAACAAAGATTGAAATAGTAAATTACCAAAAGGATAATTCCCGTTTTCTCTAGATATAAATAACGTTTTTTAAGAATCATAAAATTGACTATTAATTGAAGAACGCTAAAGCCAAAAATAGTTAACAATAAAACCTGATTAATTGTTTTTAATATTCGGGCATCGTTGAAATAACGATAGCCTATGATAATCAAAAATCCTAAAATTATATTGTATGGTTTATAAAGTGTCTTTGAAAATTGACTTATTGAACTTAAATAATAACCCGTCATTTTATTGTTTGACTTCAAAAGGTCACGTTTGTTTTTGACCATATATTCTTTGAAAGCATCATAAAAATCAATCCTTTCATTTTTCATTTTTTCCTCTACGCCTGTTGCGATATGATCTGTCATTTCGGCCCGAAGGTCAACAAAAATAACATCAGATTTTTCTAAATAAGTGTCAATGAATTTAATTTCTTCTTTTGATAATTTCATAACTAATAATCTAATTTAGGTTGTACTAAAGTTTGCATATTTCTGATAAAATCTTCTAATTCTGCTAATCGCTTGATGGTTTCACTTGTGCCTTTTTCGGTTAATTTATAATACTTTCTTAATCGATTGTCTACATTTTCCACTTCAACTTCCAAAACGCCTTCGGCTTCCAGTTTATGCAATGCCGGGTATAATGCACCTTCCGTAATCTTTAATTCTCCTTTAGTAATTTGCTTTACTTTCTGCGTAATTTCATAGCCATACATTCTACCGTTTTCTTCCAAAAGTTTCATCACTATAGTGGTTAAACTTCCTTTATATAATTGCGAATTTTTCATTTCATCATCTTTTAAAAAAACAAATATACATAAGTTTTTTACATACCTAATTTTGTTATGCATAAAATTTTAATTTTCTCAAACGTTTTAGGTTTAGTAACTTTGCAAAAATTTAATTTCATGCATTCATTTTATAAATTACAGATTAAAGAAGTAAAACATGAAACTGCCAATGCTATTTCTGTTGCTTTCAATATACCTGCCGAATTAAAAGCTGCTTATCAATTTACCGCCGGACAATACGTAAATCTAAAACTAACATTAGACGGACAGGAAATTCGTCGCGCCTATTCTGTTTGTTCTTCACCTAATAGTGGTGAATTGCGCATTGCGATAAAATCTGTTAAGGAAGGCCATTTTTCAAAATTTGCCAATGATAATTTAAAAGTGGGAGACATACTGGAAGTGGGTCAGCCGGAAGGTAAATTTATTTTTGAGCCTTCGTTTTCTAACTTGAAATGCTACGCGGGATTTGTTGCCGGTAGCGGAATTACGCCGGTTATGTCTATCCTGAAATCGGTTTTGGAAAGCGAACCAAAAAGCACTTTTGTTTTGGTTTACGGTAACAAAACTCCGGATGAAACCATTTTTCACACTGAGTTACACGAATTGCAACTGAAATATGTGGGGCGTTTTTTTGTGCATTATATTTTCAGTCAGGCTAAAACTGAAGAATCACTTTTTGGACGAATTGAGAAGTCAACCGTTAATTTTGTATTGAATAATAAACACAAAGAAAAAGAGTTTGATAAATTTTATTTATGTGGTCCGGAAGCCATGATTAATCTGGTTTCGAATGTTTTAAAAGAGCACAATGTTCCTGATAAAAATATCGAATTTGAATTGTTTTCTACATCGACAACCAATGATAATCCAAACGCGGAAACACATACAGGGCATACCAAAATTACCATAATGGTTGATGCCGAAGAAACTACTTTTGAAATGTCGCAGAAGCAAACGGTTTTGGAAGCGGCTTTGAAACAGGGAATTGACGCGCCTTATTCCTGTCAGGGTGGAATTTGTAGTTCCTGCCTGGCGCGAATTACAAACGGAACTGCCGAAATGAAAAAGAATTCTATTTTGACCGATGGCGAAATTGCCGAAGGATTAATTTTAACCTGTCAGGCGCATCCCACTTCTCCCGAGATTTATGTGGATTATGATGATGTGTAGGTAAAATTCTTAAATACTGTCATCCCGAGCGGAGTCGAGGGACCAAATTCCAATTTTGTTTAGGCGAGATTGGAATTTATTTTTTCAACAACAGTTGCTGGAGAAATTGTTCGCATCGCATCTTCATAACCTGCAACTTTTTTGTTTCCATAAACCGAAGTTGGTAGCAATGGATATTTTTCTCTGTCAGAAACCAAGCAGTTTTCCAATGGCTGGTTGAAGGGTGCAAATCCGGAAAAAGGGTGCGTGGCACCCCAAAGTGTAATAACTTTTATCCCAAGCATAGCCGCAATATGGGCATTCCCGGAATCCATGGAAAGCATTACATCCAAATTGGAAATCAAATCTAATTCCTGTGCCAGTTTCAGTTTTCCTGCAACGTTTATTACATTTTCTTTTTCAAATGAAAAAGAATTCAGGATTTCAATTTCGTGGTTTCCACCGCCAAAAAGGAAGATTTTATTAATTGTATCTGATGCCAATTTGTCTATAACTTGCTGCATCAAATCCTGTGGATAAATTTTACTGTTGTATTGAGCAAATGGTGCGATTCCAATCCATTTTTGATTGGCTTTTTCTCCTAAAATGGTTACAATTTCTGAAGACAAAGCAGCTCTTTCAGGAAATTGCGTCCCGAAGCTTCGGGATGATAAATCAATTGAAAAACCTAACTTTTTGAATGTTTCAACATGTCTTTCAACCATGGTTTTGATTGGCTTGAAGACTTTGTTTTGAGCTCGGGTTAAGGCTCTTTTTTCTGATCGTCCTTTATGCGTAAACGCAACTTTTTTTCCGCTTAAAGCGAATAGGCTTCTGATGATTTGTGAACGCAGCACATTGTGCAAATCGGCAACAGCATCAATATTCAGCTTTTTTAAATCGGAATATAATTTTAATAATCCCACGAACCCAT
>JAYURX010000033.1:0-2379 GCA_043755965.1 Flavobacterium sp.
AAAACGCTTGTGTAGTAAGGAATTCCTTTTAAATTTGTTATCATTAACAAAATGTTTAACCAACAATTAATAACTAACATTATGAACAAATCAGAATTAATCGATGCGATTGCAGCTGACGCAGGAGTAACCAAAGCAGCAGCAAAATTAGCTTTAGAATCATTTTTAGGAAATGTAGGCAGTACTTTGAAAAAAGGTGGAAGAGTATCTTTAGTAGGATTCGGATCTTGGTCAGTTTCTAAAAGAGCTGCAAGAGACGGAAGAAACCCTCAAACTGGAAAGACTATCAAAATCGCTGCTAAGAATGTAGTTAAATTCAAAGCTGGTGCAGATTTAGACAGTTCAGTAAACTAAGATTTTTTTTCAACTGAAATATAAACCATCCCGACCAATCGGGGTGGTTTTTTTGCTTTTTAACCTAATAATTTGGTTTCCACAAATATTTTTAGGAACTTTATTAAAAATTAATTGCAAATGATTTCAGAAAAATTACAGAAAGGAGTGCTTTTATTAGCGGAACCATCTATAATTGGAGACTTGTCTTTTAATAGATCTGTAATCTTACTGGCTGATCACACTCCTGAAGGCTCTGTTGGTTTTATTCTGAACAAACCACTTAAATACACTATCAAAGATTTAATTCCGGAAATCGAATCCGATTTTAAAATTTATAACGGTGGTCCCGTTGAACAGGATAATCTTTACTTCATTCATAACATTCCTGATTTAATCCCCAATAGCATCGAAATATCGAATGGTATATTTTGGGGTGGCGATTTTGAATTTACCAAAAACCTAATCAATAACGGAGTCATAAAGAAAAAAAATATCCGCTTCTTTCTCGGCTATACCGGTTGGGACGCCGAGCAATTAGAAACTGAGATGCAGGCTAATTCATGGATTTTGACCAAGAATGTGTATAAGAATAAAATTCTGGGAAAATCATCTGCGCATTTCTGGAAGGAAAAAATTGTAGAATTAGGCGGAGATTACCTTATTTGGTCTAATGCTCCGGAAAATCCTATTCTGAATTAAGATTCAATCATAGCATTTAGCTTTTCCAACAATTGTTCCGACAGCCAAGTTCCAAACTCTTTTTTACGATATTTTGTAATAGGCTGAATTCCGATAATAACATTAGTAATAAACAATTCGTCTGCTTTTTGCAAATCGAAAGGCGAAATGGGTGCTTCTACAACTTCAACAGAATCAAGCTGTTTTGTTATCGCCATAATTTGCTTTCTCATTATTCCATTTAAACAGCCTTCAGAAATTGGCGGTGTTATCAACGAGTTTCCCATTAGCATAAACAGATTGCCATTTGCTGCTTCAATTACATTTTTGGTTTCATTAATAAGTAAGGAAGAATCCAGTTGATTTTCTTTGGCAAAAATGCTTGCTGTAACATGCGTAATTTTATTCGCGGTTTTAAGTGTTGAAAGCAATTGCTTTGGTACAATAAAATCTTTATATAAATCAACTTCAAATTGATTTTTGGTAATCTGGTAGTTTTTGTTTTCCAGATTCGTAGCCTGTATGACAAAGGAAATTGAATTATTTTGTGGCAAATAAAATCCACCTTCATTTCTAAAAACAGTAAACCTAACTCTTGCAGAATCCTGCATTGCCATTACTTCTACTAGTTTTAATATTTGTTCCTCAAGATATTCCAGAGTAAAAGACATCGGAATTTCCATTCTCACAATACGCATGGAAGCCATTAATCGAAAATAATGATCTTCAAAAAATAATATTTTATTGTTTACAATTTTCAAAGTCTCAAAAACGCCGTCACCATATAAGAATGACCTGTTGGAAACCGTTAATTGCATCTCCGAATCCTGAATTACACCATTAAAATTAATCATAAAAAAATCCCGTCTCGTTTTTAGAACGAGACGGGACAAATATAACTTTTAAAAAATTAATTTTAAATAGAACCTATAACGTGTTTTAAATCGGAAATTTGATTTTCCCATAATAATCTCGATTCGTCTAATTCATCTTCTACGGCGAAATCAACAACCATTAATGAAACGTCCTTCGTAATTTCATCTTCTAAAATTCTTAATTCAAAATAGTACTCGGTATCCTTCTTGTCATCATCAACCCATTTAAATTTTACTTTCTCGTCTGTTTTTTTGGAGGCCAAGCGCGCATTTTCCTCAAGATCATCCCAAGTAAAAGTAAAAAACTCACCTCTAGAATTGACATTATCAGCAAACCATTCCTGCAAACCAGATGGTGTTGAGATATACTGATATAGTAATTGTGGCGAAGAATTTAATGGAAACTCAAGCTCATAACGTATTTTATTATTCATGATTTGAACAAATTTTTTGGAAATATATAGAATATAAAGTCAATAAAAAAGTGTTT
>JAYURX010000034.1:0-13569 GCA_043755965.1 Flavobacterium sp.
AACTCAAAAGATTTCATAAAACCATACGTTATTCCCAATCCCAAATTGGTACTGAAGTGAACATCGTTTAAATTATTTGCTCTTCCAAGCAATGTTTCCCTGTCATCCGATACAATTGTTATGCGATTATCCTGAAGGAAAAGACTGCTGAATCCGCCAATAATTTTTAAACCAAATTTTTTGTCAAAAAGAGAATAGGTCATTTCGAGAGGCATTTCTAAATAACCAATTTCCTGATTGAGATAGCCACTGTTTTTGTTTACAAAAGCATTTTCAAAAGGCAAAAATCCACTTTCTGATATCGGATTTAAATTGTTTACAGTATTGTTCTGTACCTGAATCATTGCACTCGAAGCGGTTGGAGTAACGTTAGCTAACATTTTGGCCTGAATCCCGGTAAAAAAAACAATGTCATTGGTGTCATAGCTGATGTTGACTTTGTTTAAACCTGTTCTGACCGTTAATTTTTTATTTACTGCATAACTCACGCCAAGTCCGAAACCAACATTGGTGTTATAAGATTTTGGATTGTTGACAAGCGTCGAATCAATTGGCGAACCGTTTGAAATCGAACCTAAAAAAACAGGGGCAACATTTGAGGTGAGTTGCCACCTATTTCCTTTAGATTCCTGCTTTAATTTGCTTTCTTTTCCATTAAGCAATTCTTCCAACACATTGTTAGCAACACTGCTTTTTTGAGCAGTGTCGTTTACTTTTTTTTCAATTTCTTTTGTTGCAATTTTTGAATTAACATTCCCTTTTAAATCATCAAGATTGATGGTTTCTTTAGCTCCGCTCTGTCCGCCGTTGGCTCGAGTGTCAGACGTCGCAGTCTGTGTTTCTTTGTTGTTTTTCCCAAAAGGATTGGTTTGAACTTTTTCATTTATGGTAAGCTGATTATCCCGCGAGTAAGGGCTTAGCTCTCGGGTGTCACTTTTTGTATTTTGAGCTGTTTTATTCTGTGATTTTTCAAATTCAGATTGTGTTAGCGGAGCTTTGTCTTTTACTGCATTTGATTTGTTTTTCAAAGAACGATGGTTGGATGGCTTTCTTTCGGCAACGGTTGATTCTGAAGAATAGATTTCTTTTTTAGTCTTATTTTCTTCGGAAACAACATTGTTTTTAACTTCATCAGAATCAGTAACAACAGCGTCAGAAGCTGAACCGTAATTTTTCAACCCTTTTTTATTTAACTCTTCTTTGGTTGGTTGTTTTTCTTTATTCGAATTGGTTTTATTTACAACTGGGTTTTCGGTTCTGATTTCCGGATTGTAAATGGATTTAGAGATTAAAAAACCAATTAAAAGCAAAGCAGCAACACCCGATAATTTCCACCAAAACGGAATTATTCTTCGCTTCTTTTTTTTATCAAGTTTTGCTTCAATATTTACCCAAGTTTGTTCAGGAGGACTTACTTCAAAATCTTTGAATTTTTCTTGAAAAAGACGATCTATATTTTTTCTTTCACTCATTTTGCAGAAGGAAATGTTTTATTTGAATCGATTTTATATTGTTCTATTTTTTCTTTTAAAATCATTCGGGCACGGGATAAATTCGATTTCGATGTTCCAATATTTATAGAGAGCATTTCGGCAATTTCGGCATGCGAATAATCATCATTAACATAAAGATTGAATACTAACCTATACCTGTCGGGCAATTCCTGAATAATTTTCAGCAAATAATCTAAAGATATATTTTCATCATCGATTTCAATCTCACAATCGTCAGGTACATCTTCATTTACTAAACTTAAAAAGGTCTGCGTCCGATATTGCTGTAAAACATTGTTAATCATTACTCTTTTTAGCCAGCCATCAAAAGAACCTTTAAAAGCATATTGCTCAATTTTGTTAAAAATTAGTATAAATCCATCTTGTAAATTGTCTTGTGCCTCAATATAATTGCGTGAATATTTTAAGCAGGCTGCAAACAGTTTTGGAGAATACAATTTGTATAACTGTTCTTGTGCTTTTCTATCATTGTTCTTGCAATCATTTATGAGTTGATTTAAATCCAATTTTCAAAAATTGATTGTTATTTAATTCGTCACAGGCACTTCATATTCTAGAAAAATATTATTCCCTTGGTCGTCTTTCCCCTGATAAAATTTAAAAATGTAAGAGCCATTTCCGGTCACATAGAAATTGAAAGTATATGTACTCGCGCCAGTTGCAGGAGTTGATTCCTGACAATTATTTCTTTGTGCAACTGCATTTTCAACGGCAATTGTTCTTACGTTTAAATCTTTATTATAATATAATGAACTGAAGTAATAACAACTTGTAGGCACAGTATAATGAACAGTTATGGGATAGGTTTGCCCTAAGGTAAATTCAGTAGGAATATCAACACTTTCAATAGGTAATAACTCAAATAAATATTGGGTATCGTCGCCTGGCGAACAAGCATTGAACAAAAAAAGGAGAGCTAAAAGAGAAACTATTTTTTTACTCATGATATAATATTTTTTTTGGTATTGTTTCACCAGTTCGCTGGCGCTCGTGTCGTGAATTTTCGATTTCATAAGTTTATTGATTTTGTTGTTATGATACTATTTTATAAAAAGGGTTGCGTTAAGGTAATAAAAAAAAACATCCCGTTAAATTCTAACGGGATGTTTTAGTTTATTAAGCATTGCTTTCTTTAATAAAATCTTTAATTTTTTGTTCTAATTCATCGGCTAATTCCGGATTGTCTTTTATCAAAACTTTCACGGCATCTCTTCCTTGTCCAAGTTTTGTATCACCATAGCTGAACCAGGAACCTGCTTTTTTGATGATTTCAAATTCAACAGCTAAATCAAGAATTTCTCCTGTTTTTGAAACCCCTTCACCATACATGATATCGAATTCTGCAGTTTTAAAAGGAGGCGCTACTTTATTTTTTACCACTTTAACTTTGGTTCTGTTCCCAACTACGTTTTCACCGTCTTTAATTTGTGAAGAACGGCGAATGTCCAAACGAACTGAAGCATAAAATTTCAAAGCATTTCCGCCGGTGGTAGTTTCTGGATTTCCAAACATAACACCAATTTTCTCTCTCAACTGATTGATGAAAAATACGGTACAATTTGTTTTGCTGATAGTTCCTGTTAATTTTCTCAATGCCTGTGACATCAAACGAGCGTGTAAACCCATTTTTGAATCGCCCATTTCACCTTCAATTTCGCTTTTTGGAGTTAAAGCGGCCACCGAGTCAATAACAACAATGTCAATTGCTCCGGAACGAATCAAATTCTCTGCAATTTCCAAAGCCTGCTCGCCATTATCTGGTTGGGAAATAATTAAATTCTCAATATCTACACCTAGTTTCTCTGCATAATTTCTATCGAAAGCATGTTCAGCATCAATAAAGGCGGCAATTCCACCTGCTTTTTGTGCCTCGGCAATGGCATGTAACGTCAAAGTTGTTTTTCCCGAAGATTCCGGACCGTATATTTCAACAACTCTTCCTCTTGGATATCCATTTACTCCCAATGCTAAATCTAAACCAAGCGAACCTGATGGAATTACTTCCACTTCTTCTACGGCTTTGTCACCCATTTTCATCACGGTTCCTTTCCCGTATGCCTTGTCTAATTTATCAAGCGTTAATTGTAATGCTTTTAATTTGGCTTCTTTTTCTGAACTCATTTTTTATAAAATTTTGTGGCATAAAAATAATGCTTTTTTTGATGTTATAGAATACAAATCAGAGGAGTTTTGAACAATTATTTGATTCTTCTGATATCAATTAATAGAACCTAAAGGTATATGGGTTTGATTTTAAATAGGTGTAGAAAAAGTGTACATTTTAATAAAATTCCAAAATCTTTTTTGACGGTGTTTTGCATCCATCCTTTGATTTTTCCTTATTTTTGTTATCTATTTTTAAATCATGGAAAAGCTTATTTCGTATCCAATTTCAGTAGTGTATTATCTTTGTTTTGGATTGTGTTTGGTTATTTTTCATCCTATTCAATGGGTATGTATCAATGTTTTTGGCTATCAGGCACATAAAAAAAGTGTGGACTATTTGAACTTTTTTCTATCTAAATGCACCAATATTTTAGGGACTAGATACACTTTTGAAAACAGGGATAATATTCCAAAAAATGTTCCGATTATTTTTGTTTCCAATCATCAGAGTTTGTACGACATCATTGGGATTATTTGGTATTTACGACGATTTCACGCCAAGTTTGTCAGCAAGAAAGAATTAGGGAAAGGCATTCCGAGTGTTTCCTATAATCTTAGGCATGGCGGTTCAATCCTTATCGACAGAAAAGATCCAAAACAAGCTGTTCCGTTGATAAAAGGATTGTCAGAATACATAGAAAAGTATAATCGCGCTGCCGTCATTTTTCCGGAAGGCACCAGAAGTAAGAATGGAAAGCCTAAAGAATTTGCCCAAAGTGGCTTAAAAATCTTATGTAAATATGCGCCTTCAGCATATGTTGTGCCAATTACTATTAATAATTCGTGGAAAATGGTTAAATTTGGAGCTTTTCCAATGGGATTAGGGAATCATTTACAATTTATAATTCACGAAGCCATTGCTGTAAAAGAATTTCCTTTTGAAGTGTTAATGGAGAAAACAGAAAAAGCAGTAATACAATCGATTAAAATTTAAGCAATGTCAATACAAAATATTCGTCTGGAAGTAATGCAATTTCTGGAAAATAAAGTTGAAGGTTTCATGGATGAATACCTGATTCCTGTCGAAAAAATTTGGCAACCATCGGATTTTTTGCCTAATTCAGAAGATGCAAATTTCTTTGAAGAAGTTAAGGAGTTGCGAGAAATTGCCAAAGATTTACCTTATGATTTTTGGGTAACTCTTGTTGGTGATACTATTACTGAAGAAGCTTTGCCTACCTACGAATCCTGGTTGATGGATGTTGATGGCGTTGGTCAGGTGGAAAATAACGCCTGGAGCAAATGGGTTCGTCAATGGACCGGAGAAGAAAACCGCCACGGTGATTTACTAAACAAATATTTGTATTTATCAGGCCGTGTAAATATGCGGGAAGTTGAGATCACAACGCAACATTTAATTGCTGACGGATTTGATATTGGCACGGGCCGCGATCCTTATAAGAACTTTGTGTATACAAGTTTTCAGGAATTGGCTACTTACATTTCCCACAATAGGGTTTCACAAATAGCTAAACAATATGGCGATAAGAAATTATCAAAAATATGCAAAATGATTGCCGGCGACGAAATGCGTCATCATCATGCTTACAGCGAATTTGTAACCCAAATTTTTAAAGTTGATCCAAGTGAAATGCTATTGGCTTTCAACTATATGATGAAGCAAAAAATTGTAATGCCAGCTCAGTTTCTAAGAGAATCTGGCGAAAAAATAGGCGCTGCCTTTCTTAATTTTTCAGATTCTGCCCAAAGAATAGGCGTTTACACCGCTGCTGATTATGTCGACATCATGCAAAAACTAATTGAGAAATGGGAAATTGACAAACTTTCCGGTCTGACAGATGAAGCAGAAAAAGCCAGGGATTATCTAATGAAACTACCAGCCAGGATGGCCAAAGTTTCCGAAAGATTAGTGATTCCCGCTGAATCGACACTTTTTAAATGGGTTGAACCGGCTTTGATAAGATAATAGAAAAAAGAGAATAGAACACAGACTAAATCCTTTCTGAAAAGAGAGGATTTTTTAAATTAATTATGATGTCATTAATTGATAAAACAATAGTTTTTGTAAAAGAAAAACTCAAAAATGCCGAAGGTGGCCACGATTGGTTTCATATTGAACGCGTTTACAAAAATTCACTTTTAATTGCCCGGGAAGAAGTTTGCGACATGACTGTCGTTCAGCTTGGCGCATTGCTTCACGATATAGCCGACAGCAAATTCCATGATGGAGATGAAACTGTTGGTCCAAAAACAGCCAGAACCTTTTTGGAAAGCCAAAATGTTGAAGAAACTATCATCCGGCATGTCATACATATCATCGAAAACATTTCATTTAAAGGCGGAAATTTCGAAAAGAAATTCACGTCCAAAGAACTTGAAATTGTGCAGGATGCCGATAGATTAGATGCTCTTGGTGCCATCGGAATTGCCAGGTGTTTTAATTATGGTGGATTTAAAAATAGGGCATTATACAATCCGGAAATTTTGCCACAACTTAATATGAGCAAAGAAGAATACAAAAATTCAGCATCTCCAACATTGAATCATTTCTACGAAAAGTTGTTGTTGCTAAAGGACAAAATGAATACACCATCAGGCAAGAAAATTGCCGAAGCACGCCATCATTATATGGAAGATTTCCTTTCGCAGTTTTTGGCGGAATGGAATGGAGAGAGATAAAAAAAGAGAACCAATGGGTTCTCTTTTTATTTACAAGGTAACTTTTAAAAGCTGTTTGTCTGTTCCTTTCCTTCCAAGGAAATATACAAAATTATTAATGTTAATGCCTCGGGAAACCATAAAGGGCAGTGAGTTTTCTTGATCATCTAAAATTTCCTGATACTCAAAATCACCATTTGAATTTACCGTTATCATGTTGAGATTGGATTTGTTTTTCCGGATTTGGCGAAATTCAATCCGGTCGTTTGTAAGCTTTTTGATTTTATCCCGGCTATTAACGAAGAAATAGTTTTTATCATTACAAAATACCGAAGTGTAGGATAGAAAGCCATTATCCTCATCACCGGTTGATTGTTTTTTATTGATGTTTCTCGCCCATAGCAACTCACCATCGTTATTGAGCTTAGCGATGATAATATCATCGTAGGTGTAATTTATTGAATAGGAAGGCATAACGCCAACAACAACAGCAGCCGCAACTCCGGGATTATTGAAGTATTCCGTAACATAAGCTTCTTCTGCATTGATAATAATCTCATCATTGCTATTAAAAAACGTCTTTTTGAAACTAATTGTTTTTAATGCCTTGTAGGTTTCGGAACCGTATTTATCAACAAGGAATTGGGCAGTAAACGGATTGTATTTTGAAGATTTTACAGTTAAGGTGTTGGGGTCTAATTTAAAATGGCAGATTCCACTATATTTATTTTCCTGATTATCAGAATAAAAACCAAAACTAACCAACTCATTGTTGTGAAAACAGGTTTTTAAGGAACCAATATAATGTTCACCAACTTCTATTTTTTGTGAAGACTGACTGTTGGCCGTAATTTTGGAAATATCAAAAAAGTATTTCCCGCCTTCTTCTTTTTTCTTTAGGTTTGGAGCATAAGCCTTGGCAACTAAATAAATTGCATCGCCCTCGTCTGAAATTAATATGTTTTGGAAAAACGATTTTTTATCTTTTACGCCGTTTCCATACATTACATCAAACTTTTTATTTGAATTTTCGTCAAACAAGTATAATTGTAAGCCATCATTTTCATCACTTTTTCCATCAATGGCAATCGCAAAAGCAGTTTTCGATTCATTTACAACTAAAATAGCATCCGAACCAATTCCTTTATTTTCAATATCAAGAACTTTTTTATAATTGAAGTTTGAGAAATTCGGACCAAGCGAAAACGCACGATTAAATGCATTCAAATAAGCAAACTCGTCTTCTGACTTAATTACACCAGAATTGTTATTTGTCCAGATTCCTTTACGTCGTTCATAAAACTTCTGCTGTAAATTAAAGGAACCAATCTGTTTCATAACCTCTCTTGGTAATTTGAACAATTCCTTTTTTGTAACCTTAAAATCTTCTGTCATGATATTGTCAAAACAAACAAAAGCTTTTTCATTTAAGTCGTAACATATCTCAACAAAATGGATTTTGTTTTGCATGGTAAAAATCCCAATCATAATATTGTTTTTCTCATAATTAGGATGTTTTATTTCAAAATCGAAACTCTTCTTCAGATCGAGCCTACTGTCGTATTTTTCAATATAAAATCCCTGCCCTTGTGAAAACACACTGGTGCCGTCGTAGGATCGTACTAAAACGAGTTCGTTTTTTTCATTAATTTCAGAGAGAAGGATGTTACTGTTCTTATAATCATCCTGAAAAACCATGCTTTTTGTAATGGTAAAAGGAATATTTTGAGCATAAAAAACACTAGAGAAACAACACAACAATAAAAGAAAAATATTTTTTTTCATAACCATTTATTTTCCGGAAAATTCTGCCTTCCTCTTTTCTAAAAAAGCGGTTGTTCCTTCCTTAAAGTCTTCGGTTCCAAAACATTTTCCAAAGTTCCTGATTTCGGTTTCAAAACCATTTATGCCTTCTTTGAAATTGGCGTTGATACATTTTATGGCTCTGCCAATAGCATAAGGAGAATTTCTCATGATTTTGGCCGCGATGCCTTTTGTGAAATCCAAAAGCTCAGCCTGTGGCACAACATGATTTACCAAACCCGCACGAAAAGCTTCTTCTGCCGATATCATTCCGGCAGTCATAATCATTTCCATAGCGCGTCCTTTTCCGATTAATTGTGGCAAACGTTGTGTTCCTCCGTACCCCGGAATTACGCCAAGGGAAACTTCAGGCAAGCCCATTTTTGCATTATCCGATGCTATTCTGAAATGACAAGCCATCGCTAATTCTAATCCACCGCCGAGCGCAAATCCGTTAACGGCAGCAATAGTTGGCTTTTTTAGGTTTTCGACAAAATCAAATAGCAATTCCTGTCCTTGAGCGGCCAATTGCGCGCCTTCCTGAATAGAAAAATTGGCAAATTCTGAAATATCAGCGCCGGCAACAAATGCTTTTTCGCCTTCGCCGGTAATGATAATAACCCTGACATCAGTATTTTTTTCCAGACTTTCAAATGCGTCGTGTAATTCCTGTATGGTCGCCACATTGAGTGCGTTTAATTTTGACGGACGATTAATGGTAATTTGGCCAATGCCGTTTTCTATGGTAACGATTATGTTTTCAAAATTCATATTTAGAGTTTTTTAGCCACGAATACACGAATAATTTATAGTTTGTTTCTACTAAATCTAAGACCATATGTGTATTTGAGTTTATTTAGATAAAAATAATCCAAAAAGCATTCGTGGATTCGTGGCAAATTGTATGTAAAGTTATTTAACAATAGGAAGCGAAACAATAAATGTTGATCCTTTTCCGAGTTCAGTTTCAAATGTAATAGTTCCTTTGTAATTTTCTATGATATTTTTGATAATTCCTAAGCCTAAGCCCATTCCGCTGGTTTTGGTTGTGAATTTTGGTTCAAAAACATGTTCCCTGTTTTCTGGATCAATGCCAATTCCGTTGTCTTTAACAGAAATAATTACGTTATCTTCTTCTTTATCTACCGAAACAAACACATGCTTTTCTTCTTGCTCATCCGGAATGGATTGAATGGCATTTTTTACGAGATTGGTAATAATCCGAATCAATTGTGTCCGGTCTAATTTGGAAATCACATATTCCTCATTGCTTTCAAAAACAATGAAATCTTCGTTGAAAATATCCAATGCCAATTCAACAACCTGAACCACATTTAATGTTTCATTTTGTTGTGCCGGCATCGAAGCAAAGTTTGAAAAAGCTGAGGCCACAGCGCTCATCGTGTCAATTTGCTGGATTAGTGTTTTGGAATAATCATTGAGTTTTTGTTTTAATTCCGGATCATTGGCATCAAATTTCCGTTGGAAACTTTGCACTGTTAACCGCATCGGTGTCAACGGATTTTTGATTTCGTGCGCTACTTGTTTCGCCATTTCGCGCCAAGCCTGTTCACGCTCGCTTTGGGCAAGCATGGTGGCACTATCTTCCAGTTTATCCACCATCTGATTATAGGCATTTATCAACGAATTAATTTCCCTGCTGTTGGCTTCAATAACAATTTTCTCATTCTTTTGATTTAGGCTTGTTTCGTTGATTTTATCGGAAATTGTCTTCAACGATTTGGTAATATAACTCGCAAGGAAATACGCCAAAGCGAATGCTATAATTAGCATAAAAGAATAGACTTGGCTCAAGCGCAACAAAAACTGTTGCAATTCCGTTTCGTAAAAACTGTCATCTTCAACATACGGAATATTCAAAATACCCAACGGCTTAAACTTGTCATCTTTAATCTGACTATAGGAAGAACGGTTTTTGACGCCATTTACATTCTTGATGTCAACATATCTTTTTTCTACAGAAGACTGTACCAATTTTAGTGAGTAATTCGGAATGGGTGGTGCCACTTTATCAACAGAAAATGAAGCTTTGGAAGATTTCAGTAGTTTTCCGTTCAATCCATATATATTGATTTCCAGATTGTGAATGTCTGCTAATTCGTGAATTTTATCCTTAAAAATCAAGGGAAGATTTTTTTCGGTAAGCGGATAAGTTGTGTTGGAAAGCACATAATTAATATGTTCTTTTATGGCAAACTCTTTTTGATCCAAACGCTTTTGATGGTAATCTTTGGCTTCATTTTTAAACTGAATAATCGAAATGGAAGCCATCAAAAAGGAAGCAATTAATATCAATGTAATCATCGATAGGAAAATCCTAATCCGAAGCGAAAGCATTGACATTTTGAAGTTTCTCAGCATTATAATTTATTTAACCACGAAGTTCACAAAGCAATCACAAAGCGCACTATTTTCCTTTGTGGTCTTTGTGCCTTCCTTGTGTTCTTTGTGGTTTATTTATTTTTTTCGCGAATACGTTTATAAAATTTAAACCCAAGCATTAACAAAATCGAAAACAAAACAATTCCTATGACGCCATAAATCCAGTTAAAAGCATTTTTTAAAATTACTAAAAAAACCACGGCAAAAAGAATAATCGTTGCGCCTTCATTCCACAATCGCATAAAGTTTGAAGAATAATTGAAAATATCGTTTTGTAATTCGTTGTAGATTAAATGACATTTTATTTGGTAGGCAATCAGTAAAACTACAAAACCCAATTTGACGTGCATCCATGGCATTTGTATCCAAACCGGCATTAGTATTAGCAACCAAATGGCAAAGACAATTGCCAAAACGGCGCTTGGCCAAGTGATAATATACCACAACCGATAGGTCATTATTTTGTATTGCTTTTGCAGAATTTCTTTGTCGGGTGAAGGTTTGCCGTTGGCTTCAATTTGGTACACAAACAGACGGACAATGTAAAACAAACCCGCAAACCAAGTAATGACAAAGATGAGATGCAGCGATTTTATATAGTTGTAGAGTTCCATTAAAAGTCTTTTTTCTTTGCTCTTTTTTCTATTTTCTTTGAAAGTCCTTAATCCAATTTGCGACAGTTCCACACCATTCGTCACCATCATTCATACATGGAATAGCCAAAAATTCCTCGCCTCCATGTTCCTTAAACTGATGGTTTGCTTCCATCGCGATTTCTTCTAGGGTTTCCAGACAGTCTGACACGAAAGCCGGAGTGACAACGGCCAGTTTCTTAATTCCTTTTTCGGGCATTTTGTTGACTTCAACATCGGTATAAGGCATAAGCCATTTGTCGCCAGCCAATCTGGACTGGAAAGTCTGGCTGTATTTATCATTGGGAATATTCAATAATTCGACAACTTGTTTTGTGGTTTCGTAACATTGATGACGATAGCAGAATTCATGCGCAGGCGATGGCGTATTGCAGCAGGAACCATCAATTTTACAATGCGATTTTGTAACGTCAGTCTTTCGGATATGACGTTCGGGAATTCCGTGATAGGAAAACAATAAATGATCGTATTCAAAAGTATCCAGATATTTTTTCATTGAATTTGCCAAAGCTTTTATATAATCCGGTTTGTTATAAAAAGCCGGAACAATCGAGAATTTCATTTCCGGAAAATATTTCTTGCGTAATTCTTCAGCCAATTCTAAAATCGTAACTGTTGAAGCCATCGCATGCTGCGGATACAAAGGCAAAAGCATTACTTCGGTAACGCCTTTGTCTTTCAGTTCCTGCAACCCTTTGTGAATAGTCATTGTCCCATAACGCATCGATAAAGCAACAGGAATATCAACTTGTTGTCGCACTTTTTCGTGCATTTTTTTAGAAAACACAATCAGCGGAGAGCCATCTTTTGTCCAGATTTTAGCATAAGCAGCAGCTGATTTTTCAGGTCTTTTTCTCAGGATAATGCCACGAACAAGAAGCGCACGCAATAAAAAGGGCACGTCAATCACGTATTTATCCATTAAAAATTCATCTAAATATGGCTTTACGTCTTTTGGCGTCGGACTTTCAGGCGAACCCAGGTTTACTAATAATACTCCTTTCATACTTTTCTTTTTTGTCATTCCGAATCCCGAAATTTTGGGAGAGGAATCTCATTTTTTTTTTAATTATGCGTTCTGATTCAGCGACATCAAATACTTCTTTGGTGTTGTGGCAAATTTCTTTTTGAATGCCGCAATAAAATGGCTTCCGGTACTGTAACCGATTTTTAGTCCGACTTCGTTCACATTATACGAACCGCTGTCTAATAACTGCCGGGCATAATCCATTTTGTGATCGAATAAATAGCCATAAACCGTATCGCCATAAATTTGTTTAAAACCCATTTTTAGTTTTTTTAGACTCAAACCAACTTTATCTGCCAATTCTCCCAAACCTGGTGGTTCGGCCATATTGGTAATAATAATTTCTTTTGCTTTTCTAATTTTTAACACGTTTTCTTCATCAACTAAAAATGGGCATTGTTCAGCATTTGGATCCTCGGAACGATTGAAATACAGGCTCAGTAATTCGTATCCTTTTCCTTTGTAATAAAGGTTTTTTATCTGTGGGTTTAAATTGTAATGAAATAACTGGCTTAGCACAATTGCCATCGACGGACTTATATCGTCTTCTTTATAATATTTTCTATCTTTATTTTCATCGCTCAAAAACGGAATATGATTCGCATCGTTAGAAAACAATCCGTGAAACTTTTGAATGGAAATTATAACCGAAATTATCCAGGAATTTGGCGCTAATTCTAAATTTAATGGCAATTCTTTTTGTGGATTATAGAACAAAAGTGACTTTTCATCTTTTAATTCTAAGGCATAAGTTCCTTCGTTGAAAACAAATTTTGCTTTTCCTTTGATTCCAAAGTGAAATTGGATTAGCCCTTGTGTAATAGGTCTTTTTACATTAAAATTTTCATTTCCATCATTTTGAAATCGAATTAAAATAAAATCATTTTCAATTTTTATTTCTTCTTGAGAACCCATAGCGATATTTTTCCGTATATGTTTTTGAAGTCAAGCAAAAATCTTATTTAGAATGAATCTACATAAAGAAGTTACGAGCACTTGATTTCAGTACAAATTTAATAGAATTTACGTTGATTGAAGCATTTTGGTTTAAAATATCTCAGAGCGACACAAAAAGTCCCTACAGCGTTACTTTTATAAATTGGATAGTAATATTTTTGTTGAACTTTTTAAGTAAAGTATAATATGGAAAATTTTAATATGACGAAGCACACTTCTTTTTACGCCGTTGGATTGAGTTATAAGAAAGCAGATGCTGCCGTAAGAGGTAAATTTAGTCTGGATACCATTGCTAAAGCAACTTTGTTAATGCAAGCGGAAGCGGAAGGAATTGAATCGTTAATCGTTACGTCTACTTGTAACAGAACTGAAATTTACGGCTTTGCAAATCATCCTTTCGAGTTAATCAAATTGCTTTGTGAGAACA
>JAYURX010000035.1:0-2376 GCA_043755965.1 Flavobacterium sp.
TAACTTTGCAAAATCACCCGAGGCATTGCCGAATTGTTTGGAGCGCAGCGGAGAAAATCAATAATCAATGCTCAAAACTGCCTTTCAACGCTACATCAACAACTTCAGAGGATTTTCAAGGGAGATTTGGATACTAACGTTCGTCACTTTTATCAATCGTGCCGGGACAATGGTGTTACCTTTTTTATCAAAATATTTAAAGGAGGATTTACATTTCAGTTACAGCGAAGTGGGATGGATTATGGTTTGTTTTGGTACCGGTTCGATAATTGGTTCGTGGCTTGGCGGCAAACTCTCGGACAAAATCGGGTTCTATAGAATCATGATTTTTAGTTTGCTGACCACCGGAATCTTATTGTTTTTTGTCCAGTTCATCACCAGCTTTGTTGGACTTTGCATTGGTTTCTTTTTGCTAATGATTATTGCCGATATGTTTAGGCCTGCCATGTTTGTTTCCATTGGCGCTTATGCCAAACCTGAAAACAGGACGCGGGCGCTCACTTTGGTCCGACTGGCCATCAATCTTGGCTTTGCTGCCGGACCGGCATTGGGTGGCTTAATCATTATGGGTATCGGCTACAGTGGATTGTTTTGGGTGGATGGTGCCACCTGTATTATTGCCATTCTAATCTTTTGGATCAAAGTAAAAGAAAAGAAGAAGTCTCCTTTTATTGATAAGAAACATCCAGATGATGTATTAACGCATTCCGTATTTAAGGACAAACCATTTTGGATTTTTCTCTTTACGTGTTTGGTTTCCGGGGTGCTGTTTTTTCAATTGTTTACTACCATTCCTTTGTATCATAAAGAGCAATTTAATTTAACGGAATTTCAGACAGGCTTACTCTTAACCATGAACGGTCTAATGATTTTCTTCCTCGAAATGCCAATCGTAAGCTACGTAGAACGGCATAAAATAAGTAAGGTTAAGATGGTCGCAGTCGGTTGCTTCCTAATGGCAATTAGCTTATTCCTGATGCTTGCTAACTCCTGGGCATGGATACTAATCATCATGATGCTTTTTATGACTGTGGGAGAAATGTTTGCCTTTCCTTTTTCCAATTCCGTCGCCTTAAGTCGGGCACCAAAAGGTCACGAAGGAAGATATATGGCCATTTACACTATGAGCTTTAGTCTGGCACATATCCTAAGTTCCAAAGTTGGGATGGAAGTCATCGAGTATTATGGCTATCAGATGAACTGGTTTGTTATGGGTTTACTCGGTTTACTGGGAATGCTTTCAGGGATTTGGGTTTTTCGCCTTATTCAAAGAGAACACAAAATACTATAATCCAATGCTTTACGCTTCATTTCGATTTTATAATTCTTAATAAATAGTTAAATAACTAGAAATGTAGTTGTGTAACTAAAAATATAGTTGTAGTTTTGATTTCAAATTAAACAGCTATGCAAAAGTTAACGAATAAGGAAGAGGAAATCATGCAGATTTTATGGAAGCTTAAAAAAGCGTTTGTCAAAGAGGTCATGGCAGAAATTACGGAAGACCAGCCACATTATAATACGCTTTCCACTATCATAAGAAACCTTGAGGAAAAAGGTTTTGTTTCCCACAATGCTTTTGGGAATACCCATCAATACTTTCCAAAAGTTAAAATGGAAGACTACAGAAAGCGGTTTATGAATACGGCGATTGATACCTATTTCAATAGTTCGTATAAAAATATGGTGTCGTTTTTTGCGGAAGAAGAAAAGATTTCTGCAGAAGAATTACGTGAAATATTAGCTATCATAGAAAACAAGAAGTAATATGGAATCAGTATTCATTTATCTTTTAAAGTCCAGCGGATTAATTGCCATATTCTATCTGGCTTATCATTTTTTGGTAAGGAAAGAAACGTTTTTTAACAGCAATCGTTGGTTTCTGTTAAGCGGTTTATTCACTTCACTCCTATTACCGTTGTTCTTTATCAAGAAAATAATATTGGTAGAAAAGCCTAAAATTTCAATGGAAGATTTGGTTGCCTATTCACAACAATCTGCCAAAACAATACAAGATGTTCCAGTTGTTGAAGCATTTAGTTGGATGCAGTTTATTTGGATCAGTTATATCATCATTGCTGCCGCTTTGGTTATTAAGATTGTTTTTAATTTCACATCGCTTTATCGAATGCTTTATCAACAGCAAGTAATTAAAAGAGAGAATTTTAAACTGGTTAATCTAAATGAAAACATAGCGCCATTTTCCTTCTTTAATTATATCGTTTACAACTCTGATTTATATTCGAATGATGAGCTGCAAAGTATTTTACTGCATGAAAAAATCCACAGTCAGGAAAGGCATTCCTTAGATGTTTTAGTTGCCAAATTGTTCTGTATTGTATTTTGGTTTAATCCATTTGTTTGGCTTTACAAAAA
>JAYURX010000036.1:0-2374 GCA_043755965.1 Flavobacterium sp.
TGTTTTTGTTCTTACGTAAAGAAACGGATTATTTCTTACATTATTGTTGTAGGAATTAATTTTTTTGCAAGAAAGTTCCTCGCCAACGTTAGGAAGGAATCTTGCCACCAAGAAAGTTCCCTGCGCTGGGCAGGAATCTTTCTTGAACCAAAGAAAGTGTGCTGCCCTCGGCAGGAAGGTTTCTTCGATTTAAGAGAGTGTCTCGTTCATAAGGGTAGAGCTTCTTGAACTTAAGAAGATATGCTGCGCTGGATGAGGATTTTTTTCTTACAATGAAATTGTATATATTTGAAATTCAAACTAGTTTTATGAAAACACGCACTTTACTCTTACTACTATTTTTAAGTTTGTGTTGTTATAGCCAGTCCTGGCAATGGGGCAAACGGGGAGGTAGTTTAGACCAGATACCAGGTGGCGGCGGATCCTTAAGGCAGGAAGAGACCTATTTTTTAGCAACTGACTCCCATAAAAATATATATGGATTATCAACTGTTGGTTATGCAGGTTTAAATATTGATAATGTGGTAAAGTCTAATTTTGACTCTTTCTCGGCACCATTGGATATTGCTCTTTTTAGTTTTGCGTGCGATGGCAGTTATCGCTGGTCAAAGGTCATAGGAGGTATTGGAAGAGAGACTTTAAGTACTGTTAAAATTGACAGCCAGGATAATGTATATATCGCCGGACGATTAGGGTATTGTAACTATACATTCTATCCACCAAGAATAGACAACGATGTTATCCAAGACCCTACAGATTGCAGACTAATGTTTATAGCCAAATATAATACCAACGGTGTATTGCAATGGATTAATAGACCTGAAGTGCTGAATGTTGATCAATTAGCGGACGGGCAGACTTATTCTAGAGGACTTGAAATAGATAATTTAGGTAACCTATACTGGCTGTGTTGGTTACCACAGGGGACTTATGCCAATGGAGGGTATACCAATACTAGTACAGACCGTAAATGGGTTATTTTGAAATATGACACTAATGGTACTTTTATAAACGCATTGCCTGTAGATATCCAAACGTCATCGGGATTCGCCTATTATTTTAAATTTCAAAGAAACCCACACAATGGTAATTTCTATTTTTATTCAGTTACAGGAGATCAGCCAGATGATTTCGCGACTATCGCAGGCAACCCGGTTACTCATTCTACATTTTTAGCTTGTTTTGATTCCCAGGGTAATTATCAGTGGAAAAGAGAAGACACGTCTACTCAATCCGGCGGAATATATGTTTATAATTTAGACTTTGATTCACAAAACAATATTTATATAGGCGGTAAAATCCTTGGGTTTGGAATGGAAAGTTTTTTAGGATTTGGAGTTCCTGAAAGCCTGATTCCGGGTTTTGTTATGAAGACCAATCCTGATGCCAGCCAGGTTTTATGGAGTTCCTATCATAACAAAGGTTCGGAAAACTATGGGGGTATTGTTTTAAATGGTAATGAACTGGGCTATACCAGTTATGCTTTTGGCACTAATTTTACATGGGGCACACAAACTTTAAATGCTTCCGCGCCAAATGAAGGACAAGAAGTGCTTCTTGCCCGTTTCAATAAGGATACCGGAGCCTGTCTAGGATTAGCTAAAATCCCGGGTAATATAGGCTATAATGATGTAGGCGCAGCCATAACTGCTGATGCTTCTGGTAATTATATTGTGGGAGGTGCATTAGGGGGAACAATGTATTTTAACGGTGGTCAGCAAATTGTCAATAGCGGCTCACAAACGGATTTTTTTGTTGCTAAATATGCAACCGAAGTTTGTTCGCCTTTAGCGGTAAATGAAGATAATATTCCTGTACCTTCTCTTTATCCTAATCCGGCAAAGCAAGTATTAAACTTGGAAACTAAATCCACAATTGGAGTAAAGTCTATCAATATTTATAATATGCTTGGGCAAATGGTGATAGCTATTCCTAATGCGGAAAGTGTTTCCACTATAGATGTTTCGGGTTTGAAAACAGGAACTTACTTTATCAAAATTATAAGCGACAAAGGAACGACAGGCAGTAAGTTTGTCAAAGAATAAAACAATAAAAAACTCCCGAGTATATCGGGAGTTTTTGTTTTTAAATGGCTTATAAATTTATTTGCTTACTATTATTTTGAACGTTTTATTGTCTTTTACAGTAGCAACTCTCACAAAATAAATTCCGTTGTAAACCGTTGTTAAATCCATAATGCATAACGTACTTCCTTGCAAAATTTTACTAGATTTTACTATTTGTCCCAATTCGTTTATCAAATAAACATCCATATCATTTTCAGCCATTGGAGTTTGAATTGCAATAAATTCAGATGCTGGATTTGGCGCAATAGTAACTTTAAAATCGGAATTCCCAATAGAATTAGTTGCCA
>JAYURX010000037.1:0-5478 GCA_043755965.1 Flavobacterium sp.
AAGTTCAAATGTTTTTATGGTTTCTAAATAGGCTTTCTTCTTTTCAAATGCTTCGATTTCCTCGGCATTCAATTCTGTTTTCTGCTCTTTTAGCTTTTCAAAATATTCGTTACAAGCACCTCGGAACTCAGCCCAAAGTTTATCTGAAAATTTTCTTGGCACATGGCCAATTGTTTTCCATTCCTCCTGGATTTGTTTAAAGAGTGGCGTTGTAGCGGCAAAATCGGTACTGTCTTTCAATTCAATTGCTTTGGCAACCAAGGCTTGCTTTTTGGAAAGGTTATCGTTTTGGTCTTTCTTGATGTCTTTGTAGAAAGAGTTTTTCAATACGTTGAAACTTCTAACCGCATTTTTAAATTCGGTCCAGGTTTGGTCTGTTACCTCAGGCGGTACTTTTCCGGCACCGAAGAACTGATTGCGCAGCGCTTCTACTTTTTCAACCTGACCCGACCAGGCGGCATGTGAGTTTACTTTTTCCTGCGCTAAAACTTCGATTGCAGCTATGATTTCTTTTTTCTTTGCCAGATTTGCCGTTTCCACTTCACGGAGTTTTTCAAACAAGCCTTCGCGTTTGTCGTGCATTTGTTTGGTCAATTCGCTGAATCTGTTCCAAATTTCTTCACGGCTGTCTCTTGAAACAGGACCGATATCTTCTTTCCATATTCGGTGTAAATCCTGCAATTCGCGGAATGCTTTGTTGATATCTTCCTCTTTCACTAATTCTTCAACACGCTCAATAATTTTAAGCTTTTGAACCAAGTTGTGTTTGAAATCTAAATCGCGAATTTCCCTGTCCAAATGAAGCACATCATAGAAATTCTCTAAATGAAAGTGGTAGTTGTTCCAAACGTGATTGTATTTGTCTTTCGGAATTGGCCCGGCAACTTTCCAACGGTCTCTGATATCGTTAAATTTCTTTAAGGTAACCGGAATGCTATCCTGACTGTGAATCAGATTTTTCAATTCGTCTACGATAGCCAATCTATTTTCTAAATTCGATTTTAGATTGTTTTGCAGGCTTTGAAAATGATTATTTTTTTTGTCTCTGTATTGAGAATATAATTGGTCAAATTTTGTTTTTAAAGGAAAATGATAATGAAAATCTTCGTTTGTATCCAGATTTTCAGCATGAAATTCTTCTTTCTTTTCATCAATAAAATGATGATATTTTGACAGGAATGATTTTTTTAGTTCTTCAACATGATCTTTAACCGACATTAGTCTTTCCACTACCACTAATTCGCCTAACTCCTCAACCAATTCCTCCATTGATAAGGTATCGTAATCCAGCATTGGAATATCATGACGGTCTTTTAATGTCTCGTCTTCACTTTCTTCTGCGTTTACTTCTTCGATAGCATTAATTACTGATTGACTGTCAGTTTCTACAACTAAAGTGTCATCTGCAACCTGCTCATCTGTCAATTCAATGATATTATCGCTCGAATTTTCTACGTTGGTTACGCTTTTTGGTTTGGCAACAGATTTTGCTTTAGGCTTAACTGTTTCTTTAACAAGTGCTTCTGTTTCGGCAGCTACTTCAATTTCGTCTTCCGTAAGAGGTTCCGTTAAAATGGCAACTTTTTGCTCCGCCAATTCGCCAACGCTCGAGTCTACTTCTGCAACAGGTTCCTCAACTTCTTCAACAGCAGTTTCTGCTTCTGCGACAGTTTGCTCCGCCAGTTCACTAACGCTCGTGTCTTCAGCTTCTTCAACAGCAGGTTCTACTTCTGCCGTAGCTTCTTCAACTTCTTCAACAGCAGGTTCTACTTCTGCGGTAGTTTGCTCCGCCAGTTCGCTATCGCTCGTGTCATGAGTCGCTTCGATTTCTTCTTGATTTTCAACAAGAATCTCTTCATTTTCAGATGTTATCACTTCTTGTGATTCATCGGTTACCTTTCCATCTGCATCATGCAGGTTATCATTCTTTTCTTCTAACATTTTGTAAAATGTTTTAAGGGTTACACATTTTGAGGGCGAAAGATACTAAAGAAGCACCGAAAATTCAAAGGAAATCCACTTTTTCTCGTTTAAAAGGATGCTAATTGAGTATTAAAAACAAAAAACGCTGTTGGATTTCAACAGCGTTTTCTATAAATGAGAAATTGTAAATCTAGTTTATTAATACTTTTTTGGTAACAGAATTCGTTGCAGAAGATAATTTTAAGAAATAAAATCCTTTCGGTAAATTGTTAATTGTGTAGGTGTTGCTTTCCATAACCGGGTTTTTTATTTGCTGTAAAATTTGTCCATTTATGGTAATAATATTAATTTCTTCAAGGGGAACTGTAGTCGAAATATTTACCACATCAGAAGAAGGATTTGGGAAAACAGAAACAGCACTTCCTAAATCAAATGTTGGTGTATCCAGGAAAATTGTAGGCCATCTGTTTTGCGCTACCTGTCCGCCCCAGATTACCGTTGCCAGATAGGGATTGTCAATAAAAGGATTTCTATTTCCTTGTCCGTATGTGTTTGAAGCATTTCCTAAATATATATTTCTGTTATCTTCGAATTGGGAAACCGGATCTTCAGCATTCCATTGTAAAAATAAATCAATCATATTTGCATCTGAGGCTACCGGTGTTCCAACACCAACAGTTGTTGGGAGGCATTGATTACCGTATCTTAAATACATATACATCATCATTCGTGCAACATCGCCCTTCCATTCATCGCCCGGATACCAGTTTAATGCTGCTGACTCAAATGAATTTCCTGAGCCATTAAAAAATTTGTCATTGTCCCTGTCGGCATTTCTTTTTTTGTCCGATGCCCTTAAATGATGTAAATCCGCACCTGCCCCAACTATGCCCAAATCCGGATTTCCCAACGCCTTTGGAAAAGTATGTTCTCTGTTGTAAAGACAAGAAGCGGCAATTCCCTGGTCCTGCATATCAAAATCCCTTCTTCTATGATCCTTGTCATCACCTGGTGATGCAGGACATAAATTGCTGCTGAATCCATACACGAGTAATACATTGGTATTGGTAGCATCTGCGGGATCCAAATCTAAAATTGCCAGCGCGTTGTCTGTTTGGGAATAAGCGAGTTGATTCGTATGTGTATTTGTAATTTTTGTAGCTAATGCATTTTTTAAATTAGTTCCGGTTAAGCTCCAGTTAAAACCATTGTAATATGGAGATGCAGGAGCGCCATTTTGCGAAAAAGCTATGGCCATGTTTAATAGTAATAAAAGAGTAGGTATTTTTTTCATTTGTTTTTATATTTCATTTTTCCGTTCCAGTAGTGCCATGTAAAATCCATCAAAGCCAGTTTCTTGTGCGAGGATTTTTGTTTCCTTAACAAAAGTAAAGGATTTTCCAGTTTCGGTAGTTAAGAAATGCTTAATTTGTTCCTGATTTTCAGAGGGTAAGATGGAGCAAGTTGCATAAACCAATTTACCACCTGGCTTCACTATTTTAGAATAATTTTCTAAAACTTCGGCTTGTACTTTTTTGATGTTATCAATAAACTCAGGTTGTAACTTCCACTTGGCATCAGGATTTCTTTTTAAAACTCCTAAACCACTACAAGGCGCGTCAATTAAGACTCTGTCTGCTTTTTCGTGTAATTTTTTAATGACTTTGGTTGTGTCAATTATTCGGTATTCTATATTGAAAGCGCCGTTTCTTTTGGCTCTTAATTTCAATTGTTTGAGTTTGCTTTCATACAAATCCATGGCAATTAATTGTCCTTTGTTTTGCATTAAAGAAGCCATGTGTAATGTTTTTCCACCGGCACCGGCACAAGTATCTACAACTCTCATTCCGGGTTGAACATCTAAGAAAGCAGCTACTAATTGAGAAGACGCATCCTGTACTTCAAACATTCCTTCTTTGAAAGCATCGGTTAAAAACACATTAGCTCTTTCTTTTAAAACTAATGCATCGGGTTGGTCTTTTAAAAACTCGGTTTCGATATTTAAATCCATTAAAAGAGAATGCAGATTTTCCTTTGTTGTTTTTAATGTATTTACACGAAGGATAACTTTTGCAGGTTGGTTTTGCGCCGCAATTTCTTTAGTCCACAGCGCTTCTCCCAATTCCTTAATCCCCAATTCATCCATCCAGTCAGGAATCGATTCACGCATTTTTCTAATTTTAGAAAGTTCGTCAAATCTTCCTTTTATTTTGCGCTCCGGAGTTCCTTCAAGTTGTCTCCAATCGGGAATCGGATAGCCTCTTAAGACAGCCCAAACGGCAAACATTCTCCATAAATCTTCCCGGTTGAAAGGTTCTCTTACTTCGGCAATTTCGGCATATAATCTTTTCCAACGAACGACTTCATAGATAGTTTCGGCAACAAATTTTCTATCGGAACTTCCCCAACGTTTGTCTTTTTTTAAAGCGCGGGCAACAACCTTATCGGCATATTCCCCTTCGTTGAAAATAGCATTTAAAGAGTCAATCGTGGTGTAAACTAAATTTCGATGTAATCGCATAGTGTAAAAAAATCAGCGCGCAAAGATATTCCTTTTTTATTATCCTGACTCAAATTTAACTAGCTAAAAATTGAATAGATTTTTTATTCTTTATATTTGATATTCTAAATACAATCTTCAAAATGAAAATAGTTAAATTTAAAATTACTTTGATATTACTATTTGCTGTTTATTTAGGCTTTTCACAGCCATTTCAAATAGGACATACTACTATTAATTTCACTGATTCTTCTAGAAGTAATAGAGTTATAGCTGCGGAAATATACTATCCGTCTGATGTGGCCGGAGACAATGTTGCTATGACAACATCAACTAGTGTTACTTTTCCAGTTTTGAGTTTTGGTCACGGATTTGTAATGACTTGGGATGCTTATCAAAATTATTGGAACTTTTTAGTACCTAATGGCTATATTATGGTTTTTCCAAAGTCTGAAGGTTCGTTTTCTCCCTCACATCTTGATTTTGGAAAAGATTTATCTTTTGTATTAGAGCAAATTACAGTTTTAGGAAATAATTCTACTTCTATTTTTTATAACAGAATAAGTACCATGAATGCTGTTATGGGTCATAGTATGGGTGGTGGAGCTTCTTTTTTAGCGGCTCAGTTAAATCCAAATATTAAAGCATTAGTAAATTTTGCGCCTGCAGAAACAACTCCTTCGGCCATTCAGGCAGCAGCTTCTATTTCAATTCCTTCCTTGATATTTTCTGGTTTAAATGATTGTGTAACGCCACCAAATACAAATCAAATTCCAATGTATGATGGATTAACCAGTTCTTGTAAAACACTAATTAGTATTATCGGTGGAAGTCATTGCCAAATGGCTAATAGTAATTTTTTCTGTGGATTTGGAGAATTATCCTGTTCGCCACAGCCAACAATAACGAGAACGGCTCAACAAAGTAGTATTAATTCTTATCTTTTACCTTGGTTAGATTTTCAATTGAAGGGAAATTGTTCTCAAGGAAGTGCTTTTGACACTCAAATACTAGGGGATAATTCCATAACTTTTCAGAAGAATTGTATTCAATGT
>JAYURX010000038.1:0-2365 GCA_043755965.1 Flavobacterium sp.
GCACCCATGTTTACTTTTACACCACTATCGGCTAACAATTTTGCCGTTTTTGAAGTTAAGATATGGTCATTTTGGTAATCTTCTTCAGGTGCCATAATGCGGTAACGCGAACGAGCATCAATGATACCTCTAGGTGTAAACTGCAACAACTTTTTGTTTTCCCAAACATTGGTTTTTTGATACCAATAGTATTCAGCATTCAAACCACCGTAGTTTACAATTAGAGTAGGCGTATATCCCACACTGCTTTTGCCCCACAATTCTAAAACATCTTTATAAACAGGTGTAATCGGAATGTTGTGTTCAATTCCGGTGTGTCCGTCAACAATCATACTCATGTTGGTAAAAAAGGTACTACCGCCTTCAGGGACAACATTAATGCCTTCTTCCCGGGCTGCATATAACACTTGCTGGCGTTGTTCACGACGTGGTTGGTTATAACTTTTAACCGACAGTGCACCAAAAGCTTTGGTACGTTTAATTGAAGAACGAGCATCATCCAGTTTGTTAATCACTGCTTTAAAATCGCCATCAGCACCATATAAAATATATCCGGTTGAGAGAACTCTTGGACCAACCAAAGCACCGCTTTTTACCATTTCTGAAAGGGTAAAAATAGATTCGGTATTTGATGACGGATCATGTGAAGTGGTCACGCCAAAAGCCAAATTTGCATAAAACTGCCAGTTTTGCTGCGTAGTCAATCCGTATCGGAATGCGCCTACATGTGCGTGTGCATCAACCATTCCGGGCATCAAGGTTTTATTAGTCATATCATAAACACGAGCATCTGCCGGAACTGCTACTTCTCCTGTTTTACCAATAGCTTCAATTCGGTTTTGGTTGATAATTAGTGTTCCTTTTTCGATAACTTTATCACCTTCCATTGTGATAATAAGTGCGTTAGTCAAAGCAATGCGTCCTTTTGGTTTATCTACTTTTGAGGTTAAACCAATTTTGATACCGGCATCTTTTGGCTGTTCAACTTTAACTGGTGAACCTTCTAAAAATGTGAAACGGTCTTTCAAAGCGCAGTTATAATAGGTTTCTCCCAAAGTATACATCACATTTTTACTATCTGGCGACCAATGCAAACTGATACCTGCATCTTTTGTCAATTGCGAAACAGGAACTGCTGTAGATTTATCATCCAAATCAACAGTTTGACCATTGATGTTTAAAGGCGCTGCATACCCTTTGTGCAAAACCGTAAAAGCTATCCATTCATTATCTGGGCTTGGCACTAATCGATTGGCATATTTTGATTTGACATGACTGCGCTCGTCTTTTCCGTTGAGGTCAACACTTTTTAATTCTTTGGTTAAATCGCCAAAAAACACACCACCTGTTTGAAAGAAAATACGTTTACCGTCTTTGGTAAACAGAGGATATTCACCGCTGGCGGAAACAAATTTTACATTACCACCCAAAGCATTCATAGTATAAATACCTGGTTTTTTGCAAAAAGCATGGCCCTGATCAATATTACCACCTTCTTTAAGATAGGCTATCGTTTTACCGTCCGGAGAAAGGTTAGGTGTTCTGAAAATCCCTTTTTCAGCAGTTAATTTGACTGAGCTTTTTCCATCTATGCCTACTTTTCTAATAGCGCCAAGGTTAGCATCATTCCATGTTACATAAACGATTTCTTTTCCGCTTGCCGAAAATGTTGGTTCCGCTTCAAAGTCGGTTCCAGTAGTTAAACGTTTTGGAGTTCCGTTTGGTAAAGCTTTTATCCACAAATAACCCAAAGCCCTAAATATTATTGTTTTTCCATCAGGGGAAGTCACTGCATCCCGTAACATTTTTACGGTAAAGTCTTCATCAGAAATTCGGGTATCAAAATGAACCCGCTCGGCGACATCAATAGCAACATCAATTGTAAAAGGAATAGGAGTAACCGCTAAGGTTTTAATGTCAATCTTTTGGATATGTCCACCAGCCCAAAACACGATGGTCTCATTACCAGGCATCCAACTAAAGTTTGGATAAACTCCAAACAATGTCCAGGCGGTTTGTTGGTCTTTATCCAGTTTATCATAGACTGGCCATTCTTCCCCAGTTTCTAAATCTTGTATGTACAAAACTGTCGTTGTCCGGACTCGTTTTACAAATGCCAATAGTTTTCCATCACGCGAAATTTGAGGACGCGCTGCGCCACCAGGACCACCAGTTAGGCGGTCTGTTTTTCCGGTTTCAAAATCATAGCGGTTGATAACAAAGATTTCACTATTTGGGTCTTTATTATATTGAAAAAAGCCACCAGGATAAACATCTTCGCTGTAATACATATATTTTCCGTCCGGAGAAATTACAGGCTCGTTCACATCTTGTTGGTCGTTTTTGCGTTTGGTAAGTTGTACTC
>JAYURX010000039.1:0-2360 GCA_043755965.1 Flavobacterium sp.
CGCAATAACGCAGAGGTTTGGTAGTTCAGTTGGTTAGAATACATGCCTGTCACGCATGGGGTCGCGGGTTCGAGTCCCGTCCAGACCGCGAAATTGGGAGAAGCACTTTGGAAACAAAGTGCTTTTTTGCCCCAAATAATAATCTTTAAAGATTGTATTTAGGCTCCCAAAAAAGCAAATGAAATGCATTCACAAAATTAAGTGAGTCATTCAAAATTAGTTGTGTTGTTTGCTACGACTTTGTAACTCGTAGCACGGTTTAGTAGTTAGACCAATGAAAAGCTTTCCACTTTATTGTGGATGGCTTTTTTGCTTATAGGAACTTTCATTTTTTTTATTACTTTTGAGCTATATGAAGAAAATAATACAAATATCTCTTTTTACTTTCTTGTTTTTTGTTGCGACAAACAATGAAGCTGCACAGGAAAAGTCTAACGATTCAGATGCACAACTGAAAGAAACAATCTATAAAAAGTATAAAAAGGAAGTTCAATCCTATGATAAGAAGGACTTTGACGCTTTATTTTTCGAATTCTTTAAAAGGCAGAAAGACAAATCGCTGACACTTAGTCAAGAAGAGTTTTACACCTATACTATCGAAATTGCTATATATTCTGAAAAGCTTGGACTTTTATATAAAGACCAAAAAGAAGAGTCGCAACGCACCAAGCAAGAATGGTTTGCTAAAAGTTATTCCGATTATTTAAATTCCAAAAAGTAAAAACTTGAAAAAACTTTTACCCATATTTTTGCTGATACTGCTTCAATCGTGCCAATACTTTGAAAAGGAAGTGCCGAATGAAAAAGAGTTATTAGACAAACAAATGAAGGAAATCAATTGGAATGAAGTTGATGAATATCCGTCAGTTGCTGACTGTGAAAAACTCACTGATGCAAACCAACGCAAGCAATGTTTTTTTGATTTTTTGACGGCAACGATTCAACAAAAATTAGCAAGTGATACGCTTTCAACGCTGTTTCCAAAACTGGATACTATTGAAGTGAAAGTGACGGTTTTACCGAATGCAACTTTGGAATTTGAACCACAATTTCCAAAAGATTCTGTAGCGTATGATACTATAAAAATCGACAGTATTCTTCATGTTCGCTTGGTTGATTTCCCTAAAGTCAATCCGGCCATTAAAAGAGGAATTCCTGTAAAAACACAGTTTGTACTTCCGGTGATTATAAAATCGGAATAAGGAGCTTTTTCCGGCTTTCGCGAGTCGCTTTTTTCTCGTTCTCGATACTTTTGTTTCGTCAATTCGAGTGTTCTGTCTCGTTGAAAAAAACGAGACGGAATGTATCGAGAAGCGAAACAAAAACTCGAACTGACGAAAAAGAGCTCCAACAATCGCTCTATCCGGGCTATTTTGAGAACTTTCTCCCTTTCCAGGTAAAGCTTCCAAACAGCGAATAAACGCCAACCAAACTCGAGAAAAAAGGATAAACAACACTGCTGGCAATCGGTACAAAAAACTTTCCGTTTCTGAGATAAGCATTCGATTTATAAAGCAAAATGTAATCAACTATATATTTTATCACAAACACACTTAGCAATATTTTCCAATTAAAACAACCATAAACCATAAACAACAAACCACAAACTAACGAAGTGTTCATCAGCAAAGTGATAAACGCCAAAAATTTAGCATACGTACTTTTATAACCAGTAGATTTACCAGCCCAGCGAACACGTTGCATAAAGAGTTTGAACAAATCGTTTTCGGGTTTGGTTTTGACAATAAAGTTGTTGTTTTTTAAATAATGCACTTTGTCAAGATTAGCATTTACCGCTTTTTGCAATAAGAAAACATCATCGCCACTGGCTTTATTACTGATACCTCCAAATCCACCTATTTTATTAAAGAAATTTTTGGTGTAGGCAAAATTGGCTCCATTGCACATAAATGGCTTTCCAATGCCAAAACTTCCAATAGTAACACCTTGCAGGCTCATTAAATCAAGCTGTTGAAAATGATGAAACCAATTGTTTTTGGCTTTATACATTACGGCTCCAACAATCATTTCGGGATTATTTTGCTGGATGTAATTATCTATGGTTAGCAGCCAATTTTTATTCACAATGCAATCGGCATCTGTCGTAATAACCCAATCGTGTTTTGCAATGGGCATCGCACGTCCTATAGCATCTTTTTTTGGTGAACCGGAAAGATGAAGATTTTCCAAAAGAGTCGTATCCAAATGTTCATGTATCATTCGCCATTGTATGCAAACGCGTTCCGAGTTGTCTGTTGAGAAATCATCGACCAGAATAATTTCAATCATTTTATGCGGATAATTCAAATTGGAAATTGATTCTAAAAGTCTTGGTAAATTCTTGGCTTCATTTCGAAATG
>JAYURX010000040.1:0-2359 GCA_043755965.1 Flavobacterium sp.
CCTTTCAATCCCAAAGAGAAGAAAAAAGCAACACCAAAAATTCAGGTGGTTGAAAAGGTTCAGTATAAAAACGGAAAAAACAAGAAATAATTTTTTTTGTATTAGGGTAAAGTATATATTTACCTGTTCTTAAACCAATTAACCAAACCAAAACCAAATGAACTTATTTAGTAAAATTGTAATTGCAGGTTTCACAATTATAACGATTTCTTGTGATAATGAAAATGATACAAATGCTTCTGCCAAAGCTATTTCAACAGCTGCAATAACCACAGCCACGCCAAAGAAATTTTTATTTGATGCTACCAAAGCCGAAACAGCAGGAAATGCGGATTGGGTTTTAGATGCCGATTCTTCTCCGCAACGTTTTCCAACACCTGCACAATCTAATGTTACTGCAACCACTACCGAAAATTTTTGGCGTGGCGGATTGTCCGCATGGGGAATTGCTTTAGCCAAATTGGGACATACTGTAGAAACTTTACCTTCAGGAACTTCTATTACTTATGGTGGAACTGGAACTCAAGATTTAAAAAATTACGCTGTTTTTGTAGTAGATGAACCCAACATTAAATTTACGACTGCTGAAAAAACGGCTATTGTTAATTTTGTAAAAAATGGTGGCGGTTTATTTATGATTTCAAATCATTCTGGTGCTGATAGAAATAACGACGGTTTTGATTCTGTTCAAGTTTGGAATGACTTGATGACGACCAATTCGGTAAGATCAAATCCTTTTGGTTTTAGCATTAATTCTATTTCATTTTCTGAAACTACTACTAACCGATTGAGTGCTACGACCAATCCTATATTGAATGGTTCTCAAGGAAACGTTACCCAATTAAAATATTCGGCTGGAGCTTCTATAACCACTAACATTGCTGCAAACTCAACGGTTCAAGGGTTGATTTGGAGAGGAAGTTCCTCTCAAGGGTCAAGTAATGTTATGTGCGCAACAGCAACTTATGGTACTGGACGCGTAGTTGTTATAGGCGATAGTTCTCCTGCTGATGACGGAACCGGAGCAAGTGGAGATACTTTATATCCGGGTTGGACTGAATTGGCTTCGCACTCGCGATTGCATATGAATGCTTCGCTTTGGTTAGCGAAATTGTAAAACTTAATTATATAAAACAAAAAATCCTGAGCTTTCACTCAGGATTTTATTATTAATCATCTTTTATCGTGATGACAACTTCTTCATCAAACTTGTATTCACCTTTTTTATAAATCTCTTTATTGGGTAATACAACTTCGTATGTATAAATGCCTTTTGGTAATACAAAGAGGCATTCTTTTCCGTCTTTTTGGATGACGAGCTCTTTTTTAATCTCGTCTCCTTCTTCATTTTTACCCACTATCCTGAAAGTAATCTTATCAACGAGTTTGTTTTTGACACAAACACTTTCAATAAATTTACTATCCGTTTTACTGCCTTTGGTAGTTTTAAAAACACTTAAACCGGTTAGCAATAATTCTCCGCCTTTAAGAGCGGTTTGAAGATCGGATTGGGAAAAAGAAATCATAGGCAATAGAATTACTACTGCTGTAAATTTTTTCAAATTCATGTTTTTTGAATGAGTGCCTTATGGCTTAAGGGAATAGATATATAAAACTATGGTTACCGAAATCCCTAAACTTAGCAAGACCAAACTTGTTTTATTTAGCTTATCGTTAGATTTATTTCTAATTGTGTAAACTAAAGTCAAAATTGAAAGAACTAAAAATGATATCAGGACAATTTGTTTTGTGTTCTCAGAAAGAGAATTAGAATTCTTAATAAACCCTTGATATAAGATTATAAGAATGAACGGTAAAAATTTTATAATTTTCATTTTTTATTTTTTATTCTTTTTTAACCAGCACAATCATAATAAGAATCTCTACAATCCTCTATTGCATTCATATGGAGAGTCAATACAGCTGAGTGACAAATTATACCAATTACTACTGTTAAATCTGCAACTCCGCAACCTATGTGCTCGATGACAGCATATGCAGCTGCACTGGTAACACATCTTTTATATCCTGTGTAGCAAGAGCTTCTTTCTTCTACTCCGCTAGTGCCCAAAAGTTGTTGATAATCTTCATTCGTATAAAGATTAAAATATGCATCATCAAAAGCTTTTCGAACTTCTTCCTTATCTTCTTTTGAAAATAAATAATCCTTTTCAAGTTTATTTAGCCTTTCATCCTGTCTTTTCAAATAAGCTAAATACTCTTCATGGTTTTCAAATCCATAATAAGTATGAATTTTACCAAGTTCCTCTACACTTAAATGGTTGTCATCAATACTTTGTTTGATTGCACCTAAATCCTCTTTTTTGATTCTTGAATTAACTAAAAACTCTTCTTTTCC
>JAYURX010000041.1:0-2352 GCA_043755965.1 Flavobacterium sp.
GCAATGTAATACAAGAAATTTGCTTTGGATTCCCGGTCGTTATTGTTTTTCAAATAGTATAAAACTGAAACAATACACTGTACCTCCGAAGAAGAACCAATCAACAGACTCTCAGAAGACAAAATCGGAATGCCTTGTTGGGTCAAATAATTGGCAATGGCAATTCCGTTGATTTTTTTTCGGGTTAGTATCGCAATATCCTTATAGCTAAATCCGTTCGCTTTTACTTTTTGAATAGTGTTTACTGTTGCCAATAAATACAATTCTTCTTTTGCGGGATTTTCTTCTTCACCATATTGCTTCGCCTGTTCGCTTGCGCTCGAGTCTGCTTTCTCCATTTTTGGAACAAAAGAAATATTGACATAACCGCCTTTTTTAAGGTTCTGCTCCTGATAGCTATGGTTTTTGTATAAATCATTGTAATCTTCATGGGCAAACTCTGCGGCTATAAAACCAAAGAATTCGTTGTTAAAGTCAATGATCTTGGAATAACTCCTCCAATTCGTCTTTAACGGGAACAGTTCTTTATTCGGATTGTTAAAAGGGTTTTTGCCTTTGCTTAACTCGATAAATTGCTCGGCTTTTCCACCACGCCAACGATAAATAGATTGCTTTGGATCGCCAACAATCAACAGGCTTCCTCTTTCACCCAGTAAATCTTCACTCGAAGTCGCATTGTCAATCAGTGGGATCAGGTTTTGCCACTGCATTTCCGAAGTGTCCTGGAATTCGTCAATGAAAAAATGTTTGTATTTTTCGCCCAAACGCTCATAAATAAAAGGTGCGGGTTGGTTTTGAATTTGTTCGTGAATCAATTTGTTGAATTCCGTTATGGATAGAATTCCCTGCTCTTTTTGGATTTCAGTTAGTTTATTACTTAACGTATTTAACAACGAAAGCGGCGTGATGTTTTTTAGAAAGGCTTCGTAGAAATTTTTGGTTTCAAATTTTTTATAGATCGAGGCCAGGAGTTCCAGCAATTGTGGAATTATTGATTCTATAATAGCTTTGTCTACAGCATTTTTATTGATTGCAACATCTTCAAATTGGTGAAAAGTTTTGTTTTTTGGATTGAATCTTTTTTCTTGAATACTTATTAAATGATTGGGGAACGTTTGTCGCGAAAACGAATTCAAATCGACACGGTTGTTTTCAATCAAACTCATAGTTTCATTTGCGAATGCTACTGTTTCGCCTTCTAATTGCTCACAAAGTTCTATCAGTCTATTTTTGATTACAATAAAATCGGCTATTTTCTTTTTGTCAAAATGCCCTATTTCCAAGCGGTTGTTTTCATTCAAAATCAGTTTCCCGGTTTCCATAATTTCCCGGGAAATGTCCCAGGATTTGTCATCATCAGTTTTTTCCATTGTGAAATCGACCAATAATTTTGTCAATTCGGCATCATTCCCGGCTTCGGCAATAATGGCGTCAACGGCTTCGGTTAACAGACTTTCCGTATCCAGTGAAACTTCAAAGGTTATCGGCAGATTCAAATCGTGTGCAAAAGCGCGAATGACTTTGTGTGTGAATTTATCAATGGTCGAAATGTCAAAAGCGGCGTAGTTATGAATTAAGTTTTTGATAATGCTTTTGGCTTTTTCAGTAATGGCTACCGGACTAAGTCCTGTTTCCACCTGGATAACCCGCATCAATTGAAATGCTTTGTCTGATGGGTTTTCTTTACTGAATTCTGAAAGGCTTTCCAAAACACGGCTTTTCATTTCGTGCACTGCTTTATTGGTAAACGTAATGGCAAGAATGTTGCGATAAGCATCGGGCTTTTTGGACAGCAGGATTATTTTCAAATATTCCTTTACTAAAGTGTAGGTTTTACCCGAACCCGCCGATGCGTCGTATATAGAGAAAGCTGGTTTTTGCATTAGTTTACCCTTGCTGTTTTAAATTTTACTATCGATTGCTTTGCATATTTATAAGCGAATACTATAATAGTGAACTCAATTATTTTAATAACGATGGAAAGTAAAAATTCCCACCAAGTGATTCCTAGCTCCAAGTTATATAAAGTCCAACCTACAGGAAGGTAATCCCTTTCAAATGAAGTATACATGATAACACACTGCTCAAAAGAAAGGACAAAAAGAATACAGACTATCATTCTGAAAACCAAAATCTTTCTAACGAAACGGATTCGTAATAATTGTGTCCACGCAACAAAAAATAAGGGTTGCAGCCAATAACCAAACCAATAATAGCCAGTTGCTCTTTGGATAAAGCGAGACATTTCTTCATCAACCGCTATGTTAAAATATACAGTCAATAAAATGGTAAGAGCAACAAACCCATAAACGATTCCCAGAAAAACAACTGTTTTACAAGCCTGTTTATCAA
>JAYURX010000042.1:0-2347 GCA_043755965.1 Flavobacterium sp.
AAGTCGTTTGGAGGATATGATTTAACTTTGTTCGTGATATCAGCACCGTCATCAGACCATCCTGCAATTCCACCGTAATCTCCTTTTCCTTGCTTGAAGTTAGCCAATTGATCGCCTCTAACTTGTCTTTTTCCTGAACGAGTATAACTTCCGGACCAAGGATATTTCTTTTGCCCTTTATAGGTGTTGTATTCTCTTTGTCCTACGTCAGCAGCAGCAGCATATTCCCACTCAGCTTCTGTCGGTAATCTATATTCAGGTAGAAACAAACCGGAAGTTCTTTGTGCGTATACATTTTTAGCACTGTTACCGGCTGTGTTATTAGCGCCAGGAGTACTGGCTTTTGGAGCAGCTCCTCTACCTTTACCTTTTTTCAAAACCAATTTTTCATCTCCACCTTTGGAAGTAGATGGTGAAGCAAGATATGCCTCCGTACTGAAAATTTTATCAGCAGTCATATCAGTAACTTTAGCGTCTTTCTTCAAATAACGTTGTTGCTCAAGGATATTTTCGTTTACACGGTCTGTTCTCCATTTAGCAAATTCGGTAGCCTGAATCCAGTTAACACCAACTACCGGATATTCAGCATACGCTGGATGTCTCAAATAGTTTTCTGTCATAGTTTCATTATATCCTAATCTGTTTCTCCACACTAATGTATCCGGAGAAGCACCTTCATAGATGTTTTTATAATTTTCCTGTTCGGGCGGGAAAACTGTTTTTAACCAATTTAAGTATTCCATATACATCATATTGGTTACTTCAGTTTCGTCCATGTAGAAAGACATAACGTGTTGCTGATTTGGCGTATTATTCCAATCATGCATTACATCATCCTGAACTTTACCCATGGTAAATGTTCCACCTTCGACCAAAACTAAACCTGGACCAGTTGCCTGTTTCTTAAATTTTGAAGCATATTGAAAACCACCTTTTTTATCGTTGATTTTCCATCCAGTGGCTCTGGAACCGCCTTTAGGAGTACTGCCTTTTTTACTACAACTAGCAAAACCGACCATTATCACTAATGATAGTAATAATTTTACTGCTATAATTTTGTTTACTTTCATATTCATAGTAGGTATAAATTTCGAGGCGCAATATAAGTATTTACCATTAAATTGCACAACTTTTTTTAAATTAATACTGAAGTCGCTCCTATAAGCGAATTTTATATATAACGCAAAATTAGTAGTTTTATTGTATTTTGTCTCAAAAATAATATTTTTTTGTTTTTTTATACTAATTTTAAAAAAAAACCGTTTACTGTATACTATGAGAAGAATTATTACAATTTGCTTACTGTTTTTGAGTACATTCTTAGCCATTGCCCAAGAACAGGGAAATGCTTCATTGACTTGGACAGACAAAAAAGAGTTGTCTTTTGGCCGCGTTTCATATATGGTGCCTCAGTTTACTATTCAAAATTACGAATTTGACGTTTATTCCAAAACTGTATCCTTTTTGATGACAATACCTCTTAACAACAAGGTTAATGAGAATGCAATTCAAATAACCAATCTTGTTTTTGAGCCTATTTTGGAAAGCCAGCTTGGCGACATTGCTATAAAAAATATTCCCTCTAGTTTTAAATCGACTTTTAAAAGCTATAACGCCAGAGATAAATATTATGGGAAAATCACACTTACACCAATAGTTAAAGAAGGAAATTCATTTAAAAAATTAATTTCTTTTAGCTATACCGTTCCACAAAATGCTGCCAAGGCACAAGCTATACCTAACAATATTACTGCCATTGAAAATTCCGTTTTAAGTACGGGAAATTGGTATCGGTTTTATGTTCAGAAATCAGGGGTGTACAAAATTACTAAAAGCTTTCTTCAAAGTTTAGGGCTTGATACCAATGTAGACCCAAGAAAAATAAAAATCTATGGCAATGGCGGAAGAATATTACCGCTGTTGAATTCTGCCGACTACCCTATGGATTTAACCGAAAACGCTATTCAGGTTGTTGGTGAAAGCGATGGCGTTTTTGATAGCGGGGATTTCATCCTTTTTTATGCTGAAGGCATGGATAACTGGAATGACGACTACAAAAGCAACTTAAATATTTATGCTGATAAGTCTTATTATTATGTAACAGTGCAAGGCGATGTCGGAAAACGAATTGTTGACATGGTTCAACCAACAGAAAGTACAACAACAACGATATCTACTTTTGATGACTATCAGTTTCATGAAGTTGATGAAGTAAATATTGAAAAGTTAGGAAGAATTTGGTTTGGCGAAAGTTTTAGCATTGACAACGAACAAGATTTTCAATTTAAGTTCCCAAATATTGTAAGCTCGACGCCTATTGTGATTAGAACGCATGTTGCTGCGCAAA
>JAYURX010000043.1:0-2346 GCA_043755965.1 Flavobacterium sp.
ATTGTAGGTTCTGTTTTGTATTTCAATCCAACGGTTACCGTAAGGGAAAGATCGGCTACGCCAATATCCTTCAATCAAACCCAGAATGTAATTACAGAAACATCCGCCGAAATTAAATCTACAGTTACTACAATTCCTTTTACAAAAAACAATGAATTGGATTATGCCAAAATTATTGAATGGACTGGCGAAGGCTATGAAAACTGGGCTTGGTTGGTATTTATTCCAATTGTAATTTTTATTATAACGGCCGTTTCAAACGGTGCCAATTTAACGGATGGAATTGATGGTTTAGCGGCGGGTACTTCGGCTATTTCGGTACTCGCACTCGGAATATTTGCATTCGTTTCCGGTAACGTTATTTTATCAAGCTATCTGAACATCATGTACATTCCAAATTCAGGTGAAATGACGGTTTTTATTGCTGCATTCGTAGGAGCTTTGATTGGATTTCTTTGGTACAATTCGTTTCCGGCAACAGTGTTTATGGGCGATACAGGAAGTTTAACCATCGGCGGAATTATCGCGGTTTTAGCTATTTCAGTTCGAAAAGAAATGCTGCTCCCGGTATTATGTGCCATCTTTTTCGCCGAAAATTTATCAGTAATCCTGCAGGTTTCTTATTTCAAATACACCAAGAATCGTTTTGGTGAAGGAAAACGGATTTTCCTCATGTCGCCATTACATCATCATTATCAAAAGAAAGGATATCACGAAAGTAAAATTGTAACCCGTTTTTGGATTGTGGCAATTCTACTGGCTATAGTTTCAATTGTCACATTAAAATTGAGATAATGCAACGATTGGTCATACTTGGCGGTGGAGAAAGTGGTGTAGGAACGGCCATTTTGGGTAAGAAACAAGGATACGATGTTTTTGTTTCTGATTTTGGAGAAATAAAAGACAATTACAAAGAAGTTCTTAAACAGTATGAAATTAAATGGGAAGACGAAACCCATACCGAAGCCCTGATTTTGAATGCTGATGTCGTGATGAAAAGCCCTGGTATTCCCGAAAAAACGCCAATAGTGAAAAAGCTTTTGGAAAAAGGAATTCCGGTGATTTCAGAAATTGAATTTGCAGTGCAGTTTACCAATGCGAAAACCATCGGAATCACTGGAAGTAACGGCAAAACGACTACGACAATGTTGACGTATCATTTGCTGAAAGAAGGCGGATTGAATGTCGGATTAGGAGGTAACATTGGTAAGAGTTTCGCCTGGCAGGTTGCCGAAGAAAATTACGATTGCTATGTGCTGGAATTAAGCAGTTTTCAATTGGATGGAATTGTAAAATACAGACCGGACATAGCCATAATAACAAACATAAGTCCGGATCATTTGGACCGATACGAATATAAATATGAAAACTATATAGCGTCAAAATTTAGAATAACAATGAACCAAACCGAGAATGATTATCTCATCTACGACGCAGATGATGAAGCAATTTCAGAATGGTTCAAACAAAACAAAACAAAAGCCCAATTAATTCCTTTTTCACTAACCAAAACCTTTGAAAACGGAGCATTTATAAAAAACAACACTATGGACATCATCATCAACAACGAAGAATTCGAAATGAAAACCGGAGAAGTTTCTTTGGAAGGAAAGCACAACATGAAAAATGCGATGGCAGCAACGTCTGTAGCCCAACTGATGAAAATCAGAAAGCAAACTATTCGTGAAAGTTTATCCAATTTTCAAGGCGTAGAACATCGTTTGGAAAAAGTACTCAAAATTCATAATGTGCAATACATCAACGATAGCAAAGCGACCAACGTGAACGCCACTTTCTTCGCTTTAGACAGCATGACGGTGCCAACGGTTTGGATCGTCGGTGGTGTTGATAAAGGAAATGATTATGCCGAAATAATGTCTTTGGTGAGAGAAAAAGTAAAAGCAATCATTTGCCTTGGTGTTGACAACAAAAAAATAATTGATGCTTTTGGGAATGTTGTAGATATGATGGTTGAAGTTGATAATATGCGCGATGCAGTAATAACAGCAAAACATATTGCGGAAAAAGGCGATGCCGTTTTGCTGTCTCCGGCATGCGCGAGTTTTGATTTATTTCAAAATTACGAAGACAGAGGAAATCAATTTAAAGCGGCAGTAAAGAATTTATAAAAGTAAGGATTCAGGAATTAGGATTTAGGAATTATCTAAACCCCAAATCCCAAATCCCAAATCCTAAATCAAAAAATGAAAGAACTAGTAAACAGTTTAAAAGGAGATAAAGTCATCTGGGCATTCGTTGCCTTGTTGGCGCTGTTTTCGTTTATGCCTGTTTTTAGCGCCAGTAGCAATTTGGCTTACATGCGTCATGGTTCCGGAAATGCCTTTA
>JAYURX010000044.1:0-2338 GCA_043755965.1 Flavobacterium sp.
ATCACCGTATTTTTCCAGAAATCTTGAAGAGAAGTCTCTTCTCATCGTAAAGGTTAAAAGGTAGGTGTCATCAAAAGAAAATTTAGTTCTTCCAAAATACGATATCAATACATTATCCGTAAACGTTGTAGTTTCCGGAAAACTCGAAGCAAGGTTTGGATCCAAAGAATTTCCACTTGCATAAGTCTGGTTTTGACGAATTTGATAAGAATAACCTCCCTGAAGCTCAAAATCAATTTTACCAAAAGTCTTGGTATAAACTAGGTAAGCATCCAATAATTTATTTCGGGCAACACTATCTTCAAATTCATTTTTTCCGTATGGTATATTATTATTACTTGGTGCCGTGGCAGCATTAGTCCCCATTCTTCTTGTTCTCTCGCCATTTGCCTCGTCAAAACCAAGATTAACAACGGCTCTTAAAGCAGGAAAAAAATGGAATTTGTAATCAACTTCGAAATTTCCAAATATTCTGTTGTTAAGTCCTCTATCTTCTGTTTGCAATAATTGTGCAACAGGGTTTCTTGTTCCTATCTGCTGTAAAGACCCGTCTGGATTGTAATATTCAAAAAATCCTCCGTAAGGAGACGCATCGTCATAAACCGGCTGTGTTGGATTAAATGCAATAGCCGAACCTTCAACTCCATCGGCAAATCGGTTTCTTTCATTCGAAAAGGTTGCATTTACTCTAATTTTCAAATGGTCGTTAAAAAAACTAGGATTTAAAGCTGTAGAAACTGTATTTCTGTTAAAAGTATTTGTTAACCTTAAACCTTCTTGGTACGTATTACCGAAAGACAAACGCGCCGGAATTAGCTTAAACAAATTCCCTTTTATAGAAATATTATTGTCAACAAAATCTGTTCTTCTGTAAATTTCTTCCTGCCAGTCTGTGTTGGCAGTTCCCAACATTCCTACATTTGCAGGGCTTATTTGCGTAACTAAATCGCGATAAGCATCTGCACTGAAAACACTCACTTTGTCAACCAATCTTCCGGAACCGTATTGGAAATTATAATCAACTGACAATTTTTTACCACCTCTTTTGGTGGTAATGATGATAACTCCATTAGATGCTCTGGAACCATAAATTGCAGTAGCAGAGGCATCCTTCAAAACAGTAAAGCTTTCGATGTCGTTAGGATTCAAAGCAGCTAGAACAGAAGTAGTTCCCCTATTGTTGTCTGCATTGTTTTCTATCGGCAATCCATCAATCACAATTAATGGATCGTTCGACGCGTTCAAAGAAGATCCTCCCCTGATTCTAATTTGAGAACCTGAACCTGGAGCCCCGCTAGTGTTGATTGTTAAACCAGCAACTCGACCGTTAAGTAAATTTTCAGCAGTCACGTTAGATCCTTTATTAAATTCTTTTGAAGAAACGGTTGTCACAGAACCTGTAACATCTTTCTTCTTAACAGTACCGTACCCTACTTGAACTACCACTTCCTGAAGTTGGTTAGCGCTTTCGTTAAGGCTGATATTAATAGATTTTTGACCTGAAAAATTCACCGTTTGTGAGTCATAACCAATAAAAGAAAAGACTACATTGTCTCCACTTTTAAGGCCTCCCAATTGAAATTTTCCGTCAAAATCTGTTGTGGTGCTGTTTTGCGCACCTTGAACAATTATATTTACTCCAGGCAGTGGCTGATTAGACTGACTATCAACAACAGTTCCACTTAAAGTACTCTGAGCTAGGGCACCAAAAGGCAGTAAAAGGAATAAAAATAACAACTTTTTGTAAATTGTTTTCATACATTTTGTTTAGGTTAAAAAATAATTTTGTGCTTATACTTTGACTTCGAGTGCTAAATTTATATAAAAATATCAACAAACGGTTTAAACAGCTGTTAAAAGTGCTTCGAAAACGTTTGCGTGTTGAAAACTTTTTGGTTTATATAATTAATTAACAGTAAAATTGATAGAATAAAAAATATCCTATACCTTTATTCAGAAATTAGTATTTATCAAATTCACAATATGAAAAGAAAAGTAACGTTAAAACAAATTGCCAAAGAGTTAGACGTGTCAATATCTACCGTATCCAAATCCCTAAAAAATAGTTTAGAGATTAGCGAAGACACCCGGCAAAAAATACAGGCATTTGCTAAACTTTATAATTATAAACCCAACAATATAGCGCTGAGTTTAAAAAACAGAAAAACAAAGACAATTTGTATTATTATTCCTGAAATTATTCATCATTTTTTTGCAACCGTAATTAGCGGAGTTGAAAACGTAGCCAATGAAAACGGTTATAACGTATTAGTTTGTTTATCTGACGAATCATTTGATAAAGAAGTAATTAACATGGAAATGTTAGCCAATGGAAGCA
>JAYURX010000045.1:0-2331 GCA_043755965.1 Flavobacterium sp.
TCCTGAGTTGAAAGGAAAGCCGCTAGCTGTTGGTGGAAGCGAAACCCGTGGCGTCGTTTCGGCGGCAAGTTATGAAGCCCGAAAATTCGGAGTAAGAAGTGCCATGAGTGGTGTTCAGGCCAAAAGGAATTGTCCCGAACTGATTTTCGTCCGGCCAAGGTTTGAACGTTACAAGGAAATTTCAAAAAAAATTAGAACCATATTTCATGAATATACCGATTTGGTAGAACCATTATCCTTAGACGAAGCCTATCTTGACGTCACCCAAAACAAAAAAGGAAATCCAAGCGCCTCATTAATCGCACAGGAAATCAGAAAGCGGATATTTGAAGAAGTCGGGATTACTGCTTCTGCCGGAATTTCAGTGAATAAATTCGTAGCAAAAGTAGCAAGTGATTATAACAAACCCAACGGACAAAAAACGGTAAATCCGGAAGAAGTGGAAAGTTTTTTGGAAAACCTCGACATTAAAAAATTCTACGGAATAGGGAAAGTAACCACAGACCGAATGTATCATTTGGGCATTTTTACCGGAAAAGACCTAAAATCAAAACCCAGGGAATTCCTCGAAGAACATTTCAGCAAAAGCGGATTGCATTTTTATAATATTGTTCGCGGCATTCACAATAGCGAAGTGAAACCCAATAGAATTACAAAATCGGTTGCAGCCGAACATACCTTTAACGAAAACTTGACTTCGGAAATTTTTATGATTGAAAAGCTGGAACGCATTGCTGCGGAACTTGAAAACCGATTGAAGAAATATAATATTTCAGGCAAAACAATTACCCTGAAAATCAAATACAGCGACTTTACGACACAAACCCGAAGTAAGACGCTGCCTTATTTCATTTCCGATAAAGGATTGCTTTTGGAGACCGCAAAAGAGCTGCTGTTTCAGGAACGCATGAAGGAATCGGTTCGATTGCTCGGCATTTCGTTGAACAACTTAAACACCGAAATTAAGAAAGCCGTTGTGGTACAATTGCGATTTGAGTTTTAAGTATAAAAAAACCAGTCTCGTTTTTAAATGAGACTGGTTTATATTTTTTAAGCTGAAAGCATCGTTGCTTTAGAATTAATCCCTTCCTGATAATTTAGACAACAATCGTAAGAATTCGATGTACAACCAAACTAAGGTAATCGTCAATCCCATGGCGCCATACCATTCCATATATTTGGGCATCTTTTGTTCCACGCCTTTTTCAATTTGGTCAAAATCCAGGAATAAATTCAATGCCGCAATGACAATCACAAAAGCACTGATTCCGATACTCATCATAGAGTTTCCATAATGAACCGGTTGAAAACTTGTAAACATTGACAACAACCATGAGAACAAATAATAAGTTGCAATTGCCAATGTCGCTGCAACAACAACCGATTTAAATTTCTCGGTAACTTTTACAATTTCATATTTATATAATCCAAAACACACCATAAAGGTCACGAAAGTGCAGCTTACTGCCTGTATCACAATTCCGGGATACATCGCTTCAAAAATGGCCGAAATTCCACCAATGAAAAGGCCTTGAAAAATGGCATACCCAGGCGCTAGAAACCCCGAATATTGTGGTTTGAATACAGCGATAAGTACTAAAATAAAACCAACAATAGCACCGCCAATCGTTAATACAATTGGGTTTTGACCACTAAAGGTCAACATCCAGGTAACTGCGGCACTCGCAATCAATAAAATCAACATTAGAAAACTTTTATTGATCGTTCCCGAAACGGTCATCGTTTCATTGCGGTCAATAATTTTTGCTTCATGAACTTCTGAAGATCTTGAAGTGTTTGTAAATGTTTTGTTCTTAAAAAATGGATTACTTGAATTCATAATTTTTTGTTTTTAAAATGTAAAAGTATAAAATTATTCTATTTCAGATACTCTCAACGTGTTCACCATTCCTTTATCAGCAACCGGCATGGCTGCAAGATTGATAAGCATATCGCCTTTTTTTACGTATCCTTTTTCTTTGGCAATATCATTCACATCACCAACGGTATCATCGGTGCTTACAAATTTATCATAAAAGAAAGCGTTAACGCCCCAAAGTAAACTCAATTGCGTCAAAATTCTTTTGTTAGAAGTATACACTAAGATATGTGATTTTGGTCGCCAAGCCGAAATTTGGAAAGCAGTATAACCACTATTGGTTAAGGTGGAAATCGCTTTTGCCTTAATCTCATTGGCCATAATAGCCGCGTGGTAACATATCGATTTGGTAATAAAACGTTTGGTTCTAACATGAGGCGGGTTTTGCGGTACCAAAATCAAAGGAGAATCTTCAACAGCTTCAATAATCTGCGTCATTTTTTGGATTACTT
>JAYURX010000046.1:0-2330 GCA_043755965.1 Flavobacterium sp.
TTTAATATATTCTTTAACCACTTCAGACAAAGGTTTGTCTCCCGTTTTATCGCCTTGAACAATGTCGCCAACGCGTTTGTTTACCACAATAATGTGATTGTCTTCGTGAAGAATTTGGAGATTATCTTTATTTGAGACTATCTTAGACATTTTAGACTTCTTAGAATAGTTAGATTTTTAAAGTGGTGCGAAATCGAGAAATCATTTTGATAATTTCATTCAATTCAATAACTGTTTTTTCTAATTCTTCTGTATCGATAAAACCTAAATCAGATGCAATTAAAAGTTGTGTTTCAACTTCATAAGCTGAACCAATAGCAATTTCTAAAAATCTTGCAAAATCTTTATTTGAATTTCTTGAGGAACCTTCCGCAATATTTGAAGGAATTGATACAGAAGCTCTTCTCAACTGATTTGTTAGTCCAAACTTCTCATCGCTAGGAAATTTTGAAGTTATTGCATAAATCTGGGAACAAAATAATCTGCTTCTCTTCCAAATTTCCAATTCTTTAAATTGATGCATATTTTAAATCTAAGGTTTATCTAAGATGTCTAAGTAGTCTAAAATCTATGAAGTCTAATTTAATATTGCTCGTTCTTATTCGGAAAATCACTCGATTTCACATCAGCTACATAATTACCAATAGCTTTAGTCATTTGTTCGTATAAATCCAAATAGCGACGCAAAAACCTTGGACTGAATTCATTGTTCATGCCCAGCATATCGTGAATTACCAAAACCTGTCCGTCAACGCCTCCGCCAGCACCAATTCCGATGACAGGAATCGAAATAGTTTTAGCTACTTTCTCTGCCAATGAAGCTGGAATTTTTTCCAAAACCAAAGCAAAACAGCCTAGTTTTTCCAGCAATTGTGCATCTTCCAGCAATTGTTCTGCTTCCGCTTCTTCTTTGGCACGAACAGTGTACGTACCGAATTTGTATATTGATTGTGGTGTCAAACCCAAATGCCCCATTACCGGAATTCCGGCATTCAAAATACGTTTGATGCTTTCCTTGATTTCACTTCCGCCTTCCAGTTTCACTGCATGTCCGCCACTTTCCTTCATAATCCTGATTGCGGAACGCAAGGCTTCTTTAGGATCTGATTGATAACTTCCAAAAGGTAAATCAACCACAACTAAAGCTCTTTCAATAGCGCGAACAACACCCGAAGCGTGATAAATCATCTGGTCTAAAGTAATTGGCAAGGTAGTTTCATGTCCAGCCATAACATTACTGGCAGAATCGCCAACCAAAATCACATCAACGCCGGCAGTATCAACAATTTTTGCCATGGTAAAATCGTATGCAGTCAGCATCGATATTTTTTCGCCATTGGCTTTCATGTCAAATAATGACTTTGTGGTTATTCTTTTGTAATCTTTTTTTGCTGTAGACATAGTTGATGGTTTTGAAATACAAAAGTATTAAATCTATTTTTGATGAAACAAAAGTAAGGTTCTTAATCTGAAATTATACTACTTTTGTAAAATCTGAAGGAGCCAAACGCTTGGGCAAAGAATAAACCATTCCTGCCTGCCGGCAGGCAGGTTCCTGCTTTCCGCGTCTCGTTCCAAAAGACGTGACTGCTCCAATCAGGGCTAAATACAAACCATAAATAAAAATATTCGTGTATTCGTGGCTAACCACAAACTACGAACAATAAACCATAAACATAAAATGCCCAAAATATTAATCATTGAAGACGAAGTATCAATCCGCAGGGTATTGACCAAGATACTTTTAGAGGAAAGCGTTACTTATATAGTAGATGAAGCTGAAGACGGGAAAACGGGTTTTGAAAAAATCAAGAACGAAGACTACGATTTGGTACTTTGCGATATCAAAATGCCAAAAATGAACGGCGAAGAATTGCTTGAAGCGGTAAAAAAAATCAAGCCCGAAATTCCGATGGTGATGATTTCCGGTCACGGTGATTTGGAAACTGCTGTGAATACAATGCGTCTTGGTGCATTTGATTATATCTCAAAACCACCCGATTTGAATAGGTTATTGAATACCGTTCGTAATGCTTTGGACAAAAAGCAATTGGTGGTTGAAAATAAAATCCTAAAGAAAAAAGTTTCCAAAAATTACGAAATCATAGGCGAAAGCGATGCCATCAATCAAATCAAACTGATGATTGAAAAAGTGGCTTTGACCGATGCAAGGGTTCTGATTACGGGACCAAACGGAACCGGAAAAGAATTAGTGGCGCATCAATTACACGAAAAAAGCGAAAGGACTGAAGCTCCAATGATTGAAGTGAATTGCGCTGCCATTCCATCTGAATTGATCGAAAGCGAATTATTTGGACACGTAAAAGGTG
>JAYURX010000047.1:0-2330 GCA_043755965.1 Flavobacterium sp.
GCTGATAGTAACCGTTAGTATTGGTGTTCGACTTCCAGTTCCCAACATTAGGATATTGAACTTTTTGCTATCTTTAGAACTCAATAATTGACAAGCATACCATGAAAACCCATCTCGCCCTTCTCCGCGGCATCAACGTCTCAGGACATAAAATGATTAATATGGTGGCTTTGAAAAAGGCACTCGAAGCCATTGGGTTTACCAATGTGCGTACGTATATCAACTCCGGGAATGTTTTTGTGGATACGGAAGAGGAAAGTCCAACGAAAGTTGGTTTTCTAATAAAACAGGAAATTTTTAAGGAGTTTGGGCATGATGTTCCGGTGATTGTGATTGGTAAGGAAGATTTGCAAGCCTGTCTAGATCGAAATAAGTTCCTTAACGATGAAGGCGTCGATTTAAAGAAATTGTATGTTTCGTTTATTTCTTCGATGCTGCCCGACAATATGATTACCCAACTCAACTTAAACTTTATCAAACCAGACGAAATCCAATTGGATGGTAAGCGTATTTATTTAAAATATGATATTTCTCCCGCAAAAACCAGACTCGATAACAAATGGATTGAGAAAAGCATGAATGTGGTTTCTACGACACGCAACTGGAACACGGTGAATAAATTGTTGGAGATGTTTGGATAACTTTTTCTCCAGTTATTTGTCATTTCGACGAAGGAGAAATCACATCCAGTTATTCCTATTATGAGATTTCTCCCTTTGGTCGAAATGACAATGTGTAAAGAGAATAAAACAATATCCCTATTGGAAATAATGATAATTATATAACATTCTTTTCCGATTCTATTCTTAAATTTGAAGTCAATTTTAAACAACACTACATCATGAAAAGAAATGCAACCGCAGTCTGGAAAGGTTCCTTAAAAGAAGGAAAAGGAGCGCTTACTACCCAAAGCACGACATTAAATAATACACAATATTCTTTTGGTTCCCGTTTTGAGGAAGGTGTTGGAACCAATCCTGAAGAACTTGTTGCGGCAGCGCACTCGGGTTGTTTTTCAATGCAGCTTTCCGCCTTTCTTGGTGATGCTGGATTTACACCGGACAGTATCGAAACGAAATGTGTAATCGACCTCCAGAATGGCGCGATCGTTAGTTCGACTTTGACCGTGGAAGCTAAAGTACCCGGGATATCCAATGATATTTTTCAGGAATTGGTTACTAAAACAGAGAAGAACTGTATTATCTCAAAATTATTGAATACTGAGATTACGTCATCGGCGACATTGCTGTAAATTATAAAGGCGTCACTTCGAGTGATTTTTAAGATTGAAAACGTTAGTTTTTGATTTGAAAAATTGTATCGAGAAGTTTCACAATTAAAAGAGGTTCTCGATATATTTTTTGTTACACTGCGTTTCTCAAAAAACACTCGAACTGACGATCCGTTCTAACCGTCACTTCGAGTGATTTTTAAAATTGAAAACGTAAGTTTTTAATTTTAAAAATTGTATCGAGAAGCTTAGTAATAATAACGGTTCTCGATACAATTTTTGCTACACTGCGTTTCACAAAATCACTCGAACTGACGTACACCCATATAAATCAAGTCTCATTTCGTTAAGGAATGAGGCTTTTTTATGGTTATGTCGCCTGTAGCTTCGAGACAACGATCTAATTCGTTTAAGGTCAACAATTCGCAATTCGTAATTTGAAATTCGTAATTAAATCATACTTTTGCTAATTAATGGATGATTTCTCTCCGAAAGAAGGAATCTTGCCTGTCGGCAGACGGGTTGCGATTTTTAAAATCAATAAGAAGAATTATGTCAGTTTTAGAAAAAATGAGTTCAGCCGAAGCAATTGCTTTGGAAAACAAGTATGGTGCGCACAATTACCATCCTTTACCGGTAGTTTTGAGTAGAGGAGAAGGTGTGTTTGTCTGGGATGTGGAAGGTAAAAAATATTATGATTTTCTTTCGGCTTATTCTGCCGTAAATCAAGGCCATTGCCATCCGAAAATTGTGGGTGCGATGATGGAACAGGCGCAAACTTTAACGCTAACCTCAAGAGCTTTTTACAATGATAAGTTAGGAGTTTACGAAGAATATATCACCAAGTATTTTGGTTTTGATAAAGTATTGCCAATGAATACAGGTGCCGAAGCAGTAGAAACCGCTTTGAAACTGTGTAGAAAATGGGCTTACGAGAAAAAAGGAATCAACGAAAACGAAGCACAGATTATTGTGTGCGACGGGAACTTCCACGGAAGGACTACAACTATCATTTCATTCTCTAATGATGAAAATGCCCGTAAAAACTTTGGTCCATACACAGCTGGATTTATAAAAATAGCCTATGATGATATCGAGG
>JAYURX010000048.1:0-13247 GCA_043755965.1 Flavobacterium sp.
TTTACATCAACACTTTTTGAAAGACCATTTGAAAACCATTACGAACTGCAATGAAAATAATTCGCCAACCCAATTTTACATTGATTTGGCGCAAAAAACCTTAAGGAAATAACTATGGCACTAACCGCATCTCAAAGATTAATCAACCTATTGAAACTCGATCGAAAGGACATTTCGCAAGTGTTTTTTTACGCCATCTTCGCCGGATTAGTAAGTTTGTCGCTTCCGTTAGGTATTCAAGCCATTATCAACCTCATTCAATCGGGAAGAGTTAGTGTTTCTTGGATAGTTTTGGTATTCATTGTTATTGCAGGCGTTGCATTGGTTGGCATTTTGTCTTTAATGCAATTGCGTATTACAGAGAATTTACAACAAAAAATCTTCATTCGTTCCTCATTTGAATTTGGTTTTCGTTTGCCAAGAATCAAAACAGATGCACTGCACAACCAATATCCACCAGAATTGGCCAACCGTTTTTTCGATACTTTAACCATACAAAAAGGAGCATCAAAATTACTGATTGACTTTTCTTCAGCCTTATTACAAATAATTTTCGGAATCATCTTGCTATCGCTTTACCATCCGTTCTTTATTTTCTTTGGTTTTCTTCTCATCATTTTGCTTTATGTTATTTTTCGCTTTTCATATAATTCCGGATTGTCGAGCAGTTTGAAAGAGTCAAAATACAAGTATAAAGTGGTGAGTTGGTTACAAGAAATAGCTCGAAACAATTTCAGTTTTAAAAAAACTTCCAACTTCGATTTTGCATTAACCAAAAATGACCGCTTGGTGTCGGAATACTTGACCTATCGAGAAAGACATTTTGGAATTATCAAAAGACAATTTACCCAATTGATTGTCTTCAAAATCATTATTACCGCAGGATTGTTGTTAATTGGCGGCTATTTGGTCTTGAACCAGAAGATGAATATAGGTCAATTCGTAGCGGCGGAAATCATCATTTTATTAGTAATTAATTCAGTGGAAAAAATCGTAATTGGTCTGGAAACCCTTTATGATGTTTTAACCGCTGTGGAAAAAATAGGACAGATAACCGATTTAGAAATAGAAGAAACTATCACGAAAGAGGTGGATTATTGTTATACCAATATTCAATTGGCGGCCGAAAACCTTAGTTATAAATTTCCTGATGCCTCTGATTATGTCTTGGAAAAAATAAGCCTGACCATCGAACAATCAGAAAAAATATATTTGGAAGGATTAAATGGTTCGGGCAAAACAACATTGATTCGAATTCTTTCCGGGTTGTTGCAACCAACTTCGGGTTCCTTTTACATAAATGATGATACTTACCGGAAAATTGATTTGGAACAATACCGCTCGCAAATCAGCACCATTATAATTGGCGAAACGCCATTTGAAGGAACTATTTTGGAAAACATCACTTTTAACAATCCGCTGATTTCTCAAGAAGATTTGAAATGGGCGATTGATAGCGTGAATTTGGGCGATTTTATCAAGTCTTTACCTAAAGGTTTAGACACCAAAATTTATCCCGAAGGCAAACAACTTTCATCTTCTAATGCCCAAAAAGTGCTTTTGGCCAGAAGCATCATCAACCGTCCGAAAATTCTATTCTACGAAGATGCTTTGGACAAAATGGACAATGATGCTGCGAAAGAAGTTATCAACTTCATCACTTCCAAAGAGAATAAATGGACGCTAATTGTTTCCTCAAAAAATGATTATTGGAAACAAAAATGTACACGAAACATAACCATGAGCGATGGAAAAATCATTAATGATACTAAAAAACAATAACGATGCTTAACATTTCAAACAACAACCGAATTGGCGAAGGCATAGAAAAATACAGCACGTTTAAAACGCTGAGCAACCGACCGCACTATAAAATTTTGAATAAAATTATAATAGGTGTATCCTTATTGGGTTTACTCATATTGTTTTTACCTTGGACACAAAATATCTCCGGAACCGGCGCCGTAACTACTTTAAAACCCGGCCAAAGACCGCAAACCATTCATTCTGCCATCGCGGGACGAATTGAAAAATGGCATGTCAAAGAAGGTGATTTTGTGCAAAAAGGCGATACCATTCTTTTTATTTCGGAAACCAAAGAAGATTATCTTGACCCTAACTTGGTCAAAAACACCGAAAGCCAACTCAAAGCCAAAGAACTAGCCGGAAAATCCTATGGTGGAAAAGTGTCTTCTCTTGAAGCACAAATTGCTGCGATTCAAAGTGAACGCCTATTAAAGTTGGAACAAGCACAAAATAAAATCAAACAGTCCAGGTTAAAAGTCAAAAGCGATAGCATGGATTTAGTTGCCGTGCGAACCCAAATTAAAATTGCAACGACTCAGATCAATCGTTCGTTAGCTTTAAACAAAGAAGGTTTAAAACCCATGACCGATGTGGAAGAAAAACGCTTGAAATTACAGGAAGTAGAAGCCAAAATAATCACCCAAGAAAACAAATTCTTGGCCAGTGAAAACGAGTTGATTAACGCCAAAGTTGAAATCAACAGAATCATAGCCGAATACAACGAAAAAGTGCAAAAAGCCCGCAGCGATCAATACACAGCGCTCAGCAGTCAATACGACACCGAAGCCCAAGTCAACAAACTCCAAAACCAATACACCAATTACCAAATCCGGAATGGCATGTATTACATCAAAGCGCCACAAAGCGGATATGTCAACAGAGCGCTTCAGTCGGGTATCGGCGAAACGATTAAAGAAGGCACACAAATCGTAAGTATCATGCCTTCTAAATATGATATTGCGGTGGAGACTTTTGTATCGCCTACCGACTTACCGTTACTACATACAGGCGAAAAAGTTAGGGTTTGGTTTGATGGTTGGCCTACCATAGTGTTTTCAGGTTGGCCAGGAATGTCATACGGCACTTATGGGGGAAAAGTTGTAGCCATCGAAAACTTCATCTCCGACAGCGGAAAATTCAGAGTCTTAATTGCACCTGATGAAAACGATATTCCGTGGCCAAAACAAGTCAGCATCGGTTCGGGTGCGCAAACCCTAGCCTTGTTAGACAATGTTCCGGTTTGGTTTGAAATTTGGCGAACGCTAAACGGTTTTCCACCGAATTATTACCAACCAAAAAACAACCTACAAAAAGACAAAAAGTAATGAAATCGATAGTTTTAGGTTTTTTATTTTTCGGAATGTCGGTTTGGAGCCAAAATACGGCTACTAAAGAACTGTCTTACAATGAGTTTTTAGGTTACGTCAAAAAATACCATCCTTTGGTTAAAAGCGCCAACTTGGAACTTAATCAGGCACAAGCCAATTTAATGATGGCACGCGGTGGTTTTGACCCGAAGATTGACGTCGATTTTGAACAGAAAAAATTCAAAGACAACGAATATTATTCCATTTTAAATAGCAGTTTCAAAATCCCAACGTGGTATGGTATTGAAATCAAAGCCGGATTTGACAACAACGACGGTATTTATTTGAATCCGGAAAATACAGTTCCGAATCAGGGTTTGACATCTCTAGGCATCTCAATTCCGCTTGGTCAAGGCTTGTTTATCAACCAGCGTATGGCCGATTTACGAAAGGCGAAAATCCAACTCAAATTGAGTCAAGCCGAAAGAAATTTAATGGCAATTTCCGTCTTGTATGATGCGTCGGTAGCTTATTTTAATTGGAAGCAAAATTTTAATGAAGTCACCTTGTACCAAAATTATTTGACCAATGCCGAGGTGCGTTACAAAGGTATAACCATATCAATTGAAGAAGGCGACAAACCGGCAATTGACAGCGTTGAAGCCGGAATCATTGTCAGAAATCGAAAATTAAGTTTGGAAGAATACCGATTAAAATTGGCGAAAGCTCAGTTAGAATTATCCAATTTCCTTTGGTTAGAAAATAATGTACCGCTTGAATTGCAAGACGATATGGTGCCTGAGGAAAATTTGGCGGCGACCATCAAAGAAACTTTGCGCACTAACGATTTAATGTTGGCGAATCCGTCATTGGAAAACCATCCAAAAATCAATGCATTGGAAAACAAAATCGAAATGCTCGAAGTAGAACGAAAGCTAAAAGCCAATATGCTCTTGCCAAAAATAGATTTGGGTTACTCCTATTTATCCGAACCGAGTTATTTTAACAATTACCGATTTCAAGATTATAAAGTTGGTATGAATTTTTCCTTTCCGGTGTTTTTGCGCAAAGAACGAGGTAGTTTGCAATTGGTTAAATACCAACTGCAGGATGTTAGGTTTGATTTGGATTTAGAACGTGTTCAACTCAAGAATAAAATCAAAGCGCAACAAACCGAAATCGCTTCTTTAGAAAGACAACAACAGTTAATAGAAAGCCTGGTCAAGGATTACAGCACTATGTTGAATTCTGAAGAAAGACTGTTTTCTTTTGGCGAAAGCTCTATCTTTTTAATCAACTCACGCGAAAATAATTTGGTTGCCGCTCAATTATCGAAATTAGAACTAGAAAACCGTTTTTTGGATTCGAATGCCACTCTGTTTAAAATCATGGCCAATCCTGAATAAGTATCTAAAAATAATTACTTTTGCCAACTTAAGTTTAAGCAAATGATTATTCCAAAAACTGCCGAAGAAATTGAACTGATGCGCGAAAGCGCTTTGCTGGTTTCCAAAACTTTAGGTGAAGTTGCCAAAGTGATTAAGCCGGGCGTAACTACTTTACATCTGGACAAAATTGCCGAAGAATTCATCCGCGACAATGGTGGAGTTCCCGGCTTTCTCGGATTATACGGTTTCCCAAATTCGCTTTGTATGAGTCCGAATGCTCAAGTGGTACACGGAATTCCAAATAACGTTCCGCTGAAGGAAGGCGATGTGATTTCGGTAGATTGTGGCGTGCTTAAGAATGGCTTTTATGGCGATCATGCCTACTCCTTTGAAATTGGTGAAGTTGCTCCAGAAGTGAAGAGACTTTTAACCGTTACCAAAGAATCTTTATACGTTGGAATTAGAGAGTTCAGAGCGGGAAATCGAGTGGAAGATGTTGGGAATGCTATTCAGAAATATTGCGAATCTAATGGATTTGGTGTAGTTCGTGAGCTTGTGGGCCATGGTTTAGGTGAAAAAATGCACGAAGATCCTGAAATGCCAAATTATGGAAAACGCGGTCGCGGCAAATTATTCGTGGAAGGAATGGTAGTCGCAATCGAACCCATGATCAATATGGGCACCAAAAACGTAAAACAATTAAAAGACGGATGGACAATCCTAACTGCGGATGGAAAACCAAGCGCGCATTTTGAACACAATGTTGCCTTAGTTAACGGAAAACCGGAACTGCTTTCAACGTTTCAATATATTTATAAAGCTTTGGAAATTGTAAGTACTGAAGAGGACGAATTCAGAAAAAATCCATTAGTAGTATAATGAAGAAAGCGTTCAAATTCATATTAAACACCATTCCGAGACCGATTCTTATTCGTTTGAGTATTGTGGTTCGCCCAATGTTGGCTTTTTTGTTAAAAGGAAATCGTTTTACCGACCCGATTGACGGTAAAAGCTTCCGTATGTTTTTGCCTTATGGCTACGGAAATCAAAGAAACAATGTGCTTTCTCCGAGTACGCTTTCGTTAGAGAGACATCGGTTATTGTGGCTTTATCTTCAAAACGAAACTGATTTTTTTACGGCAACAACAGAAAAAAAAGTACTTCATTTTGCACCTGAACAGGAGTTTTACAAACGTTTTAAAAAGCAAACTAATATTGATTATACCACAACAGATTTGCTCTCACCCTTGGCTGATGTCAAAGCGGATATTTGTAATTTACCGTTTGAAGACAACACCTATGATATTATTTTTTGCAATCATGTTTTGGAACATATTCCGGATGATACCAAAGCCATGCAGGAATTATACAGGGTTTTAAAGCCCGGCGGCATGGGAATTTTCCAGATTCCGCAGGACTTATCCAGAGCAACCACTTTTTCAGACGATACGATTGTTGACCAAAAAGAACGCGCTAAAATATTCGGACAATACGATCACGTCCGCGTTTATGGAAGAGATTATTTTGACAAGCTGAGAAGCATTGGCTTTAGAGTTGTTGAAGAAGATTACACTAATAAAATCGCTCCCGAATTAGTAGAGAAATACTGTCTGGCAAAAGGCGAGATTATTCCCGTTTGCTTTAAGTAAATAAAAAACCTGCTAATTTCTTAGCAGGTTTTTTTATGTATTCAACTTAATTTATTGTTTTGCTTCAGGCATTAAAGTGCCAATTGCTTTGTCTTTTGTTAAATATTTTTTGGCCACATCCTGAATATCTTTTGCAGTAACTGCTTTTACATTTTCAGAAGCTATTAAAATATCTTCCACATTAGCCCCATTAACAAATGCTTTGGTGAAATTAGTCATCCAGTAACGGTTCTCTTTCATTTTCTTTTTATACTCTAACGCCTCAGCTTCCTTGTATTTATTAACGTCTTTTTCTTCAGGGCCATTATCAATGATTTTCTGCAATTGAGTGAGTGCCGAAGCTGTCAATTTTTCTGCGTTTTCAGGACCGCAAGGGAAACCAATGTTAAAACTATACGAACCATAAGGAATCTTATTCATGCTTCCACGGGCAGAAACTCCATAAACGCCGCTCTCATTCTCCCTTAACTCTTCAATCAATTTAATACTCAGCACTTCTCCCAACGCAGTAAAAGCGGTTGCCTCTTTCGTCGAATAGGGTGTTTCTCCGTAATACATAATAGTTACAGTGCTTTTTGGATCTTTCCCTTTATTAACCACTTTTTTAATATCGCCTTTTAGAAACCGGTATCCTAAATCCTTGGCTTCTTCTTTGGCAGTGGTTGACGGTAACGATGCAATATATATTTTTGAAAACTCTTCTAATTTTGCTTCATCGATATTCCCAACAAAGAAAAATTCAAAGTCGGCGGCATTGGCAAATCTTTCTTTGTATTTGTTATATGCCAATTGATAATCTGTTTCCTTCCATGTTTCGTCCGTTGGAACCATTCCGTTCCATCTTGGATTTTCCTTATTCAAATAAGTGTAAAATTCTTGTTGAAAATAGAAACTGGGCTGCGAAATCATATTTTCAAAAAAATTGGATTGCTTTTGTTTGTATCCTTCAAAAGCCGCAGCGTCGAAGTTTAAATCTGTAAAATAAGCTTGCAGCATCTGAAAGGCATATTCTAAATCTTTTGGTGTTGTACTTCCCCTAAAACCTTCAGTAGTATTGCTGATATAAGGCGCAACCGAAGCTATTTTACCGGCCATAAATTTATCGATATCGTTTTGGTTTAATCCCGAGAAACCCGCCTCAGTCAATCCACCATTGGCAAATTGAACTTTTTTGATTTCGTCATTAGAATATAAGTTTGAACCGCCAAAACTTATTCCTTCCAGCAGGATTTCATCATTTTTGAAATCTGTTTTCTTATAAGTAACTTTTGCGCCATTTGATAATGTTAGCGTTGTTGTCCCGATTTTTTCATTGATTTCCCTTTTTATGATTGCTCCTTCCTTTAGTGTACTTCTCAACAAGCTTTTTGCAACTGCTTTGTCTTCATAAGGCTTTAAATCCTTAGAATTTACTTTAATGGCCGCTAATACTTCTTGTTCGGTTACTTTTTTCAATCCTGGTTTCTCTGGAGCTGTGATTACAACTACTATATTATCCTCTCTAATAAAATCTTTGATTAGTGCATTGACTTGAGATAAAGTGATTGTTGGTATCACTTTTTGTGCAGCAGTATAACCCCATTCTATTCCTGTCAATGATTCTTGTGTCAAAAAGTTAGCCTGACATTCCCATACAAAATTTTCCGACTCTGTTTTATCCTTATCCTTATATTGGCTTTCTGCTCTGGATAAGATTTCGTTTTTGGCTCTTTCCAATTCTCCAGCGGTAAATCCAAATTTCTTTACTCTTTCGTTTTCTGTTACCAGTACTTTTAAAGCTTCAATCTGCTTATCTTCATTTATCATGGCAAAAGATTGAAAGGCTTCTTTATCTCGGGCAAAAGTCGCTCCGTGATAACTGAATCCATAAGTAAATGGCGGTGTTGGTGAATTGGTTAATTCGTTCAGTCGGTTATTCAGCATAGTCGAGAATAATCCTTCTACTAATTCCTCTTTTAAATCACCTATGTTTTTTGATATTTTTCGCAATCCAGAATCTTTATAAAGTAATTGAATCTGAGTTTGTGCTGCTTCTTTATCGCTTTCTATAGCAATGAAAGTTTCCTTGTGATTAGGAACTTCGAAAGTTTTACGTGGTTTTTCGTTTACCGGATTATTATAATTTTCAAAATGGTTTTTGATTTTTTGCTCCATTTCCGCAACATCGATATCTCCCACAACTATAACGCTCATAAGGTTTGGCCTATACCAATCTTTGTAAAAACTAATTACCTTATCATAAGTGAAATTTTCTAAGATTTCCTTCTTCCCAATTGGCAAACGATTAGCATACTGTGAATTGTGCATCATTTTTGGAATATACCTGTCCTCCATTCTTTTATCCGCGCCCAGTCCTAATCGGTATTCCTCTAAGACAACACCTCTTTCCTTATCAATTTCTTCCGGTGTCAGGTTGGCATTAAATGCCCAATCCTCAATAATTTGAAAACCTTTTTCCAGTTTTTCAGGATTGTCGGACGGAATTGGAAGAAAATAAACGGTTTCATCAAAACTGGTATACGCATTCAAATGCTGCCCAAATTTTACACCGATGCTTTGCAGATAATCAACCAATTGATTTTTCGGAAATCGTTTTGTTCCATTAAAGCACATATGTTCCATAAAGTGCGCTAATCCTTGTTGGTCATCATTTTCAAGAATTGAACCTGCATTTATTATTAATCGCAAGTCAACTTTGTTTTCAGGTTTGCCATTTTTTCTGATGTAGTAGGTTAATCCATTTTTCAGGACTCCTTTTTTAACATTGGGATCAAATGGAATTTTCGAATCATTTTCGATATTCTGAGCCAATAAAGAAAATGGCAAAAAGAATAAAAGCAATAAAATCTTGTTGGTTTGTTTCATTTGTTTACTTTTTAGTTAATCATTAATGAATAACGTCAAATTTATATCATTATTGCGTTTGACTGTAAAAAACTTACATTTTTTTAACTTATTATTAAAATTGGCATAATTGTGGTTAGTAAAATTTGCTACCTTTACTTTCTGAAATTATAATCTATGTTTAAAAATAGCTGGTTCACTCTTAGTTTTTTTCTGATTTCATTCGCGGTGTTCTCACAAGTGGAAAAAGAAATTTCGCCACCATACAATATTAAAACCGTAAGTTTTATTCAAAACAATCAAAATACCGTACCTGTTTTTCAATTAGGAGATGGTTTCCAATTGCAATTTGACGATTTATATGGCAATGAAGCTAATTATTATTACACGATAACGCATTGCGATTATGACTGGAAACCTTCACAATTGGCTAAAGCGGAGTACCTAAATGGTTTTGACGACCAACGTATTCAGGATTATACTAATTCCTTCAATTCGCTTCAGATTTATTCACATTATAAACTTTCATTTCCAAATAGATTTACTCAATTCAGGGTAAGTGGAAATTATGTAATAAAGATTTTAAACGAAGATAAAGAAGTTGTTTTTACTAGAAAATTTATACTTTATGAAGAGTTGGTTTCGGTACCAATGCAAATAAAGAGAACCCGCAACTTGACTTTCGTTGAACTAAAACATAATGTAGAATTTGCTATAAAATCGGCAACTATAAATTTCCAGAGTCCATTGACCAACGTTAAAGTTATGCTGATGCAAAATGGAAAATTCGATAATGCCATAACTAATATCAAACCACAATATACCATTGCTAATGATTTGATATATAAATATGATGCGGAAACCCAATTTTGGGCAGGTAATGAATTTCATTTTTTTGAAAACAAGGATATCCGCGCCGCTAACAACAGCATTGCTACAGTAGGCTCTAAAGGTAGCGTTTATGATGCTCATCTCTATGTAGATCAATCGAGAGCAAATGCGCCATATACTTATTTTCCCGACATTAACGGAAACTATATTATAAAAAACATTAACGCCCAAAACAATGAAATTGAAGCCGATTATGCCTGGATATATTTCTCGCTTTCAGCTCCAGCCTTCTATGATAAAAAATCAATTTACGTCAATGGCATGTTCAACAATTTTGTAATGAACGACGAAAACAGAATGGAATACAATGCCGAAAAGGGAATCTATGAAAAAGCGCTGATGATAAAACAGGGCTTCACCAATTACCAGTATGTAATTTCAGATAGCAAAGGAAAAATTGATGAAGAAAATGCTGTAGACGGTAACTTCTTCCAGACAGAGAATAATTATTTTGTATTGGTCTATTATAGGGAAAACAATCAGCGTTACGATAGAATTATAGGAAAAGGAATAGCAAGTTCTGTTGATATAACTAACTAAAAATTAACACTAAATTATTCTATGGTCCAGTATTTTTTGTAATTTTGACATCTTTACAAACTTATTTATGGTTACCCAAATAACAAGAGGCATTAAGATTTCAGTTTTGACTAGTTTTGAAGGTACCTACTTCAAGAACTACAAACTTCATTTTGCCTTTAGTTATGAAATTACCATCGAAAATCACAGCAAAGATTCTGTTCAGTTGAACACCCGTCATTGGGAAATCCTGGATTCTCTTAACAATATTGAAACTGTTGATGGTGAAGGTGTCATTGGTAAAAAACCAGTACTAAAACCAGGCGAAAAACATATTTACAATTCAGGTTGCCTGTTATCATCTCCTTTTGGTGCGATGAATGGTTATTTCAATATGATTAACTTCACTACAACCAAAACTTTCAAAGTTATTGTACCCACATTCAAATTGAGCGCACCCTTTGCGTTGAATTAAAAGTCTTGTTAAAGGCAAACTAATCTTTGTCTTCTCTTATTAAAAATTTAAAAAAACCTTTGTACTTTTGTGTCGAATTTAGAAATTCTTAAAAAAGAATCTTTTAAATCATTTAATTGTCAAATTTTTAATCTTTTCATATTATGCCAAAAGGTTTCTTTCATGTACCAAAAGCGGTCAATGAACCCGTAAAATCATACGCTCCAAACTCTCCTGAAAAAGCAGCAGTTCTAGCTGCATATAAAAAAATGTGGAACGAGACTATTGATGTTCCAAACTACATTGGTAGCGAAGAAATCCGTACCGGGAATACTAAAAATATGTCGGCACCTCACGACCATAAACATATAGTTGGAACTTATCATTTAGCAGAGAAAAAACATATAGAAAAAGCCATTGCTTCTGCTCTTGAAGCAAGAAAAAATTGGGCCAACATGGCCTGGGAACAACGTGTTGCCATTTTTTTGAAAGCTGCCGAATTAATCGCCGGACCATACAGAGCAAGGATAAATGCTGCAACAATGATTGGCCAATCTAAAACAATTTATCAGGCTGAGATTGATGCGTCTTGTGAGCTAATTGACTTCTTACGTTACAACGCGGAATTCATGACGCAGATTTACAACGACCAGCCAAAATCAATTTCTGATGTTTGGAACCGGGTTGAATATCGTCCGTTAGAAGGATTTGTGTACGCGATTACGCCTTTCAACTTTACGGCTATCGCTGCCAATCTTCCTGCAAGTGCGGCTTTGATGGGAAACACTGTAGTATGGAAACCGAGTGACAGTCAGGTATTTTCTGCAAAAATCATCATCGATGTTTTTAAAGAAGCCGGCGTTCCTGATGGTGTTATCAACGTTGTTTTTGGTGATCCTGTTATGATTACCGATACCATTTTGGCGCATCCTGATTTTGCCGGAATTCACTATACAGGTTCCACATTTGTGTTCAAGGAAATCTGGAAAAAAATTGGCGCTAATATTCATACTTATAAAACTTATCCACGAATCGTTGGTGAAACTGGTGGAAAAGACTTCGTGTTGGCACATCCAAGTGCGAATGTAAAACAAGTTGTCACCGGAATTACCCGTGGTGCTTTTGAATTCCAGGGGCAAAAATGTTCGGCTGCTTCAAGAGCTTACATTCCGAAAAGTTTGTGGCCTGCTGTTAAAGAACAATTGATTACCGACGTGAAATCCATGAAAATGGGTTCGCCTGAAGATTTTGGAAACTTTATTACAGCCGTAATTCACGAAGGTTCATTTGACAAATTAGCGAAAGCTATTGACCAAGCGAAAGCAGATAAAGACGCTGAAATAATCGTTGGAGGAAATTATGACAAATCAAAAGGTTATTTCATTGAGCCAACCGTAATTGTTACTACCGATCCAAAATATGCTACGATGGAAACGGAGCTTTTTGGACCCGTAATGACGATTTATGTTTATGAAGATAAGAAATGGACGGAAACATTGGAATTGGTTGACGGAACTTCAGAATATGCTTTGACCGGAGCCATTTTCAGTCAGGACAGATACGCCATTCAGGAAGCAACTACCGCCTTACAAAACAGCGCCGGAAACTTCTATATCAATGACAAACCAACCGGAGCTGTTGTCGGTATGCAGCCTTTTGGTGGTGCAAGAGCTTCCGGAACAAATGATAAAGCTGGTTCGATGCAAAACTTATTGCGTTGGGTTTCACCGCGTACTATCAAAGAAACTTTTGTTACTCCCGAAGATTATCGTTACCCGTTTTTGGACGAATAAATAATACCATTCAACAATTTTTACAGAAAGTCCAGGTTTTGCTTGGGCTTTTTTTTTACATTTGATATAAATAACCTGATTGTCAATTTCTTCAAAAAAAAATATCATGAAAATAAAACTACTTGCATCATTCTTAATAATATCAGCTGTGGGCTTTTCGCAGAATCAGGTAAATTCCTTTTATAGTACCAATGGTTTCGTAAGTACAGCGGTAACTGCGGCAACTGCACCAAACCAAACTGCCAGCGGCGCAAATCAAACCTGGACATTTAGTGGTTTTATACCTGTAGGCACGTCAACTTATACCAACGTGGCACCAACCGCAACAGAGGCTTCAACCTATCCGGGCACCAATACCGTTATTGTAACAACTTCACAGCAAGGAACGACTACAACCGAAGGAAGGATGTTTACTAAGAATACTTTGGGAACGGTTTCTATTACCGGATTAACAGCAACCGGATTAACTATTAATTGCAATGGCGGAAGCGGCGGAAGCGGAAATGCAACCTTAGGGGCTTTCCCAATGGTGTATCCGTTTACGAATACTGATAATAGCGTGAGTGGAACCTACAACGCGGGCACCAACTCAGGAA
>JAYURX010000049.1:0-2325 GCA_043755965.1 Flavobacterium sp.
CCCAAATTCCAAAAGAGTTTGGGTTTTTTGTTTGCTACCCTAAATAACTCCTTGCCTAATCAAAATTTTATGCTGCCCAATTAGGGTGATGGACTAATCAGTCAGGGTGACAGAATAGTAAACCGGGGTTTTTCTCCATTCAATAGGGGTTTTTCTTCTTTTAATAGGGGTGATTGAGAATAGAGGAGGGGTTTTCTCTTATTAGTTGGGGTGATTGAGAATATAGGAGGGGTTTTTCTCTTATTAGGAGGGGTGATAGAGAATATAGGAGGGGTTTTTTAAATAATAATAGGGGTTTCTTGCTATTTGTTGGGGTTTTTTACGATTAGTTGGGGTTTTTTACAAAAACATTGCGTTTTTTATTGTAACCAATTGACAATATCATCGTATAAGAAAGAAAAACCAACATCATGAAGAAACACGAAATCCACACCATTGCTGAAAAAGCAGGCTTTACCAGCATGAAAGAAAAACTAACCGACAAGGTTGAACAATTTCTTAATGAAAAAGCAAATGCAGGTTACGAAATTGTAAGCGTGAACTTCACTTATTATGAGGCTGCAGAACTAGTTGCTTTCATCACCATTTGCAGATAAATGCCAAGATGTCATTGTATTGTCTTTGGCTTATAATTTGATAAAACGATAAAAACTAATTTTATAAATCATGATAGGATATTATATATTAATCGGCTTGATTGCCTTAGTCAGTTTTGCCGTAAGCTCTAAGTTAAAGAGCAAATTTGAACAATACTCGCATGTACATTTGCGCAACGGGATGAGCGGTGCCGAAATCGCTACCCAAATGCTCCAGGATCATGGCATTAATGATGTCAAAGTCATTTCGACACCGGGACAATTAACAGATCATTATAATCCGGCTGACAAAACCGTTAACCTGAGCGAAGGGGTTTACAACCAAAGAAATGCCTCAGCGGCAGCCGTGGCGGCGCACGAATGCGGTCACGCGGTCCAACATGCCAAGGCTTATAATATGTTGCAATTGCGTTCGCAGTTGGTGCCGATTGTAAACATTTCGTCCACATTATCTCAATATTTAATTTTTGGAGGTTTAATCCTCGGCGCCGCTGCCAGATTAGGTTTTGGGTTTTACATAGCCGTTATCGGTTTGGTATTGATGGCAGTAGCAACCGTATTCAGTTTTATCACTTTGCCGGTTGAATATGATGCGAGTAACCGTGCGTTGGCGTGGCTTAAAAATAAAAACATGCTGAGTCAGCAGGAATACGCCGGTGCCGAAGATGCATTGAAATGGGCAGCACGGACCTATGTGGTTGCCGCTATAGGAGCGCTGGCTTCACTATTATATTGGGCGTTGCAGGTTTTTGGAAACAGACGTTAAATAGAAATCCACTACGAGAGGAGTGGATTTTTTACTTTAAGTTGTCCCTTTAACGGTTTTCATAATCAATTTCCCTCAAGCCTTATTATTTGGGAGTTTATTAAAAATATTTAAACCTAAAAGAATAATTTTTTCGTAAGTTTGAACATCTAATACCACATAGATGATTATACTTTATACAAACGAAGAATTTCGGGAAATCGAAACGGATATTCCATTGAAATTTAGGTACGCTGTTTCCAACAGAGGACGGTTGATAAGTTTTTCTGAGAACCTTAAGGATGGAAACGAATTAAAAGGATCTTATTCAGATGGCTACAAGACTTTTCGTTACGGAAAATCGGTGAATGGAAAAAGAAGTTACAAGACACTATTTATTTACAAACTTGTAGCCGAATTTTTTATTCCAAAAACATCTGAAGAGCAACAATATGTATTGCATTTAGATTATGTTCGGGATAATGATTTGGTAAAAAACCTAAAATGGGCAACATACGAAGAGTGGCAGATGCACAATAAGAAAAGCCCGTATGTAATCAATTCTAAGAAAAACCTACTTGAGCATAACATAAAAGCCGATGGCAGAAAATTAACTACTACTAAAGTTATTTATCTGAAAAAGCTACTGAACAAACCCAATCAAAACACAAGGATTAAAATGCTAGCCAAACAATTTGGAATCAGTGAGATGCAGGTATACCGAATTAAGCGCGGCGAAAACTGGGGACACATCAAAGTGTAATTACAACTGTATCTGCCTTTCAATCTGTTGCTCAAGCGAGATAAAGGTTTCTGTTCTTGAAACGCCATTAATAGGTTGGATTTTTTTGTTAAGCAGTTGCATCAAATGTTCGTTATCGCGGCAAATCATTTTGATTAAAATGCTCCAGTTTCCTGTTGTATAGTGACATTCCAGGACTTCAGGGATTTTTTTAAGCTCTTTCACCGCTTCCGAATTGCTCG
>JAYURX010000050.1:0-2324 GCA_043755965.1 Flavobacterium sp.
TTTTTGTATTAGAAAAGTATTCGTTGGTTTATTGCCCTTAAAAACCTTGAATGGAAGTAGGAAGTCAGCTTTTTCACCGGTTATGTTTTGTTTCTCAAATTCGGCTTTGACTTGCGCTTCGGTTTTACCATTTAACAAAGCTTCTGTTTGTGCAAAAAAGTTAGACATCAGCTTATCGTGATGATCTTGGTCTCCGTATAATGGCTTTACAAATCCGATAAAATCGGTTGGAATTAATTTTGTCCCCTGATGAATTAATTGAAAGAACGCATGCTGCGAATTCGTTCCGGGTTCGCCCCAAATAATGGTTCCGGTTTGGTAATTTACCTGTTTTCCATCACGTCCAACGCTTTTCCCATTGCTTTCCATTATGCCTTGTTGGAGGTAAGGCGCTAATTTCTGTAAATATTGTGTGTATGGGATTAAGGCTTCGCTTTCGGCTCCAAAAAAGTTATTGTACCAAATGCTTAATAATGCCAAAACAACGGGAATATTTTCTTCGAAATCAGCCGTTTTAAAATGTTCGTCCATTTCATTGGCGCCTTTCAATAAATCGTCGAAATTGTCAAATCCAACTGCTAAACTGATAGATAAACCAACAGCACTCCAAAGTGAAAATCTTCCGCCAACCCAATCCCACATTGGGAAAATGTTGTTGGGGTTGATTCCAAAATCAGTTACTTTCTGAATATTGGTTGAAACCGCGACAAAGTGTTTGGCAACATCTTCCTGTTTAGCAGATTTCAAAAACCAAGTTCTGATTGTCTCTGAATTGGTTAAGGTTTCCTGCGTAGTAAATGTTTTGGAAACAATCACAAAAAGTGTCGTTTCGGGATTTAATTTTTTAATGATTTCGTTTACATGGTCGCCATCAACATTGGAAACAAAATGAACATTTAAATGGTTTTTATAGAATTGTAATGCTTCAACAACCATAGCCGGACCAAGATCCGAACCGCCAATTCCGATGTTGACAACATCCGTAAATGCTTTCCCTGTAAATCCTTTTCGTATTCCGGAAATGACTTCGTTACTGAATGCTTTGATTTTATTCTTTACTTCAAAAATTTCGGGTAGTACGTTTTGCCCATCAACTAGAACCGTTGCGTTTTGTGGAGAACGTAGCGCTGTATGAAGCACAGCTCTGTCTTCGGTTTGATTAATGTTTTCTCCTGCAAAATAACTATTGATAGCTGATTTTAAGTTTACTTCATTTGCTAAATCCTGGAGTAATGTTAGCGTTTCCTGATTGATACAGTTTTTGGAATAGTCAATTAAAAAATCATCCCATTGGATGTGAAATTTTTCGGCTCGTGATTTGTCGTTGGCAAACATTTCCGTCATGGAAGCATGCTGCATTTGAGCATAATGCTGATTAAGTTTTTCCCAAGCTTTTGTGCTGGTTGGATTTATATTTGGTAACCCCATTTTTAAGATTTTGAATGACAAATTTACAAATATGATTGGTATAAAATTTAGTAATCTTTTACGCCAACGTTGTAGTTGTGAAAATTATTTTATTGAAGCATCAGAAACACTATCCAATTCTATTTTTAGCGGATTCATGTATTCCATATATTTTTGTCTATATCTTGAATCCATGGGTGTAGAGGTTGGCAATTTCAATCGTAAAGCATCAACCTGCACACCATTCCTCCAAAACCGATAGCAAACGTGTGGCCCAGTTGCTAAACCTGTGCTTCCTACTTTACCAACTATTTGACCCTGTGTTACTCTTTGACCACGCCGAACTAATATTCTTGACATGTGTAAATATTGAGTCGAAAAGGTTCTGTCGTGTTTCACTTTGACAAAATTCCCATTACCTGTAGTGTATCCTGCTTGCTCAACAACTCCGGCGGCAGTTGTCATAATAGGCGTTCCTGTTGGTGCCGCATAATCTGTTCCGTTGTGGGCTTTCCATATTTTTTGCACAGGATGGAATCTGTTTTTAGTGTATCTGGAAGTGATGTGGACGAATTTCAAAGGTGCTTTGAGGAAAAAGTTCTTCAGAGTTTTCCCTTCTTCATCAAAGTATTGTTGCTTTTTTGTATTGGCATCAGGTGCAAAAGGGAAAGCATATACTTTCTTCCCTTTGTATTCAAAAAATGCCGCTTTTAAACTATCAACGCCATCATAAATAGTATCGTTGATATATCTTTCGGTAAACTTTAAAGCAAACTTATCTCCTTTTTTTAATTTGAAAAAGTCAATCGACCAGGCATAAATTTTAGCAATTCTTGGCGCCAATGCAGGATCAACTTTGAGATTTTGAAGCGCTTCAGTAAGCGACCCATTTAAGGCGCCGGCAATTGTTCTGGTTT
>JAYURX010000051.1:0-2321 GCA_043755965.1 Flavobacterium sp.
GCTAATAAAAAATAAACCATCATGGACAAGGATTATATACATATTATTTTGGCTGATGATGATGAGGATGATAGATTGCTTTTTATTGATGCGTTTGAAGAATTGAAGATAAACACAAAAGTAAATACATTTAATGACGGCTTAGAATTAATGGATTATTTAAATAATCCGGATTCTGTTTTGCCTAATGTTTTATTTCTCGATTTAAATATGCCAAAGAAGAACGGAATCGAATGTCTCTATGAAATAAAGAGAAATGATCGTTTCAGCGAGATTGCCATTGCTATTTTTTCCACTTCATCTTCAGAAGAACATATCGAGGAAACTTTTGTGCAAGGCGCCAATATTTATATCAAAAAACCAAGCGATTTTGCCACACTGAAAAAAGTCCTGTCTGACGTGGTTACTATAAACTGGCAATACTATACATCGGGATTAAATAGAGATAATTTTTTATTGCGATTATAGCCCCGTAAAGTCATGAAATTAAAGAAAATCTACTCGTCATCAATCTTTCTAAAAAGTATTTTTGTGGTTTCTATTTTTGCGATTTTTTTTATTTCTGCTGTAACATACAAACACATCAGTTTAGTAAATAATTCCTCTACACGGGTTAATCATTCGTATGACATCAATTTAGAGTTAGAGCGATTATTCTCTTATGTAAAGGATTCCGAAACAGGGCAACGCGGTTTTTTAATCACGAAAGACTCTACTTTTTTAAAGCCTTATAAAGACTCCAAAAAGAATATCGACCGTTCCTTTGCTTTAGTAAAAAGCTATATCAAAAACGACCCGAAACAGGGAGACAATCTCAGAAAACTGGAATTCTACATCAGCAAAAGACAAAACTATCTTTCGGCTGTTTTGCATTTATCCTTAAATAGACCACTGTCTGATAAGATGTTGAAAGAAAAACTAGCCATTGGAAAACAAACCATGGATAGCGTTCGGAGGCAAATAAATGAGATGATTCTTTTGGAAAAAAAAACATTAAAAGAAAGAGAGATATATTATAAGGATACTGTAAAGTTTACTCCAGTTTTTGTATATGTGATGCTTCTGATTACGCTTGTATTAATTTCCATTTCCTATATCAGGATTACAAAAGATCTGGAAAAGCTGCAAATTTCAAACAACCGTTTGGCTGTGTTGAACGAATCAAATAGCCTGGCTGAAATTGTTGGTAGTTTTGGTAACTGGGAACTAAATGTGGATACCAAGGAATATACCTTCTCGGATAACAGCTACCGACTGCTTGGTTTTGAACCAAAAGCCTTTCTTGCAAGTCAGGAAAATTTCATGAAGTATATTCATCCCGATGATCTTTCAGCTTTTCGGGATGCCACTTCTAAAATGGTAGAAAATGGAAGCCTTTTACCGTTTACGTACAGAGTCGTTAGAAAGGATAAAAAAATTAGGTATTTTAGAACCACTGCCCGACTTGTAACCAATAAATCGGGTGACGAAATTTTAATTGGTACCAATAGCGATGTGACTGAAGAAGTATTGGCATCATTGTCGTTGGAGCAACAAAATATAGAATTGGAAGCCAGTAATAAAGAACTAGTAGCTTTTAATTATGTTGCCAGTCACGATTTACAAGAGCCACTGCGAAAAATTCAAACCTTTGTTTCCCGATTGTCTGAAAAGGAATATGACAATCTCTCTGATGGTGGAAAGGAGTTTATGCAACGCATCAACAATTCTGTTGATCGCATGCGCATTCTTATTGATGATTTATTGCAATATTCCAGAACGACTAAGACAGAGAAAATTTTTGAAATTACAGACCTGAATGACTTATTGGAGAATGCCAAAAGTGATTTGTGGCAATTTATTGAGGAAAAAAATGCTGTTATAAATAATGACAAATTGCCAAAAATGACTGTAATTCCATTTCAAATTCAGCAATTATTTGTTAATCTTATTAGCAATTCACTGAAGTACAGCAAAGCAGACAGCGTTCCAACAATAAGAATTTCATGCAAAAAAGTAATTGCTGCCGACGAAGAGCTGATACCTAAAAATACCAAAGAAAAGTTCTATAAAATCACTTTTACTGACAAGGGAATTGGTTTTGAACAGGAATATGCTGAAAAAATATTCCTACTGTTCAACCGGCTACACAATAAGAATGAATATGTAGGCACTGGAATTGGCTTGGCCATATGTAAAAAAATTGTCGAAAATCATAAGGGTTTCATTTCTTCCAAAGGAAAACCAAATATTGGTGCCGCCTTTACCATCTATCTCCCGGAAGACATTAATTAATCCTACCTCCTTAAACCTCAGTCGTATATAGGATTACCTGTTATAAA
>JAYURX010000052.1:0-2319 GCA_043755965.1 Flavobacterium sp.
GGAACAGATTCGCCTGTTAGTGCCGATTCGTCAATCTGCATTTGTGTTGCACTAAAAATTCTACCATCTGCGGGAATCATGTCTCCAGCTTCAATATAAACCACATCACCCGGAACAATACCTTCGGCATTTATTTCTTCCAATTTTTTATTCCTCAACACTTTGGCGGGAACGGCCGATAATTTTTTTAGTGTATTCATGGAACGCCTTGCCTGAAACTCCATGTAAAATCCAATAAGCGCATTAATCAATATCACGGTAAAAATGGCAATACCATCCACCCATTCTTTAAAATAAAAAGATAATCCAGCAGCAAAAACAAGTAGCCATACAATTGGGCTTTTAAACTGATCTAGGAAAATAAGCCAAAGGCTCTTGTTCTTTTTCTCTTCAATTTTATTGGCTCCATATTCTTTTACGCGTTTTTCCACTTCTGATGAAGATAATCCGCTTTTACCATCAGACTGCAAAGCAGCGATTACCGCTTCGGGTTCTGTTGAATATGGAATACTATTTAGTTTAATGCTACCCATTTTTTATTAATTGATTACAAAGCTGAAACTTTGATTTATTGTTTTATTATCCTTATCGGAATTAAGGGTAAAAACTAAAAAGCGACACTTATTTTTGCTCTAATTTTTATGCTTATTTATTGTTTAAATTTAGTGTTTATTGTTTGATTATAAGTTTGTTTTTGTTAATTTTTTAGATGTTATCGTTTTGAAAATCTTGTATTTATATTTTTTAGAATTTATAGTTTATTGCGCTAACAAATGGACTTTATTCTTTTAATAATTTAAATTTAAACCAACACCAAATCCCATATCACTGTCATAATGTGTTCGGGCACTAAAATTTCTTTTGATGATGTATCGCAATCCCGCCATGTATTCTTTATCTGTATTCCACATCAAATCCAATCTTACTCTTTTAGAAACTGGGATGTCGATACGTTCTAACTGAAACCTGAAATTACCATCAGTAAACACCTCAGCTTGTGCTTTTATCAGCATGGGTAACGTGTATTCAAGACCTGCACTAAATACGGATCGATTGTCTTTGGTATTGGACTGATTAAAAAGGTTTTCTTCCATTTCGCCCTCTTCCATTTTTCTGTATCTCCAGTCGAAACCAATGAATGGCATCAACCATTGCATTTTTCCAATATACCTACCAATATGGGTTTCTGTTTCGTAACCGTGATGGTTATTGTAGCCCAATCGCCATTCTGTGCCAATACTCCAACGTGTGTTGCTCAACATTGCCATACCATCGTTTCCGTTAGTAGCAAAATCGTTTTCTGCCATAAAATGAAACTTTCTGTCATCGGCAAATAATTTTCGTTGCGCTAATTTAGGATTTGGTATTTCTGGATTTGGAGGTGAATTTTCATAACTAAAAACTCTACCCATTCCGCTCATCATGTGGTAAAGAATATGACAGTGAAAGAACCAGTCTCCGCCGTCCTCGCTTGCAGCGAATTCAATTGTATCTGTTTCCATTGGCATGATATCGATAATATTTTTTAAAGGAGCATAATCACTATGCTCGTTAATGACCCTAAAATCGTGACCATGCAAGTGCATTGGGTGGCGCATCATGGAATTATTATGCAAAACAATGCGTAAAATTTCTCCTTTTTTAATTAGGATTTTGTCTGATTCCGAAACGACTTTGTTATCCAGACTCCAGACATAACGATTCATATTTCCTGTAAGTTCAAATTTGAGTTCCCTAACCGGAGCGTCTTTTGATAATGCTGTGCTTGTTGGGGATTTCAGCATAGTATAATTTAATGTCACGATATTGGCAAGTTCATTGGGATTGTATTTATTTCCCATATTTTTCATGTCGTGCCCAGCAGAGGAATCTTGTTTTTCATTCATTTCCATGCCTTGCATTTTATCTGGAGTCTCTTTTTTGGTTTTCTCATTGTCCATTGGCATTTCTTCGGAATCTTTTTTTTGTGGACCTGTAATTTCAGGATACATTACAGCGTTCATGTCCATCTGGTTCAATGACATTTGCATTCCCATATCGTCAAGGTCGCCATTCATTTTCATCATATCGTTCATCATTTGCATACCTTCAAAGTATTTCAGTTTGGGCAGAGGCGAAATGAGTTGTTTGATGCCATTGCCAATGTATAGGGAAGTCGATTTTGTCCGGTCTTCCGGTGTGGCTAAAAATTCATAGGATGTGTTTTCTGCTGGAATGCTCAGGACAACATCGTAGGTTTCAGAAACTGCAATTAGTAAACGATCTACGGCAACTGGCTCGACATCATTACCGTCACTGGCGACAACGGTAATTTTACCA
>JAYURX010000053.1:0-5342 GCA_043755965.1 Flavobacterium sp.
GTGTGTCCCGGAAATTTAAATTCTTCCGATTGAATATTGTATTTATTAATTGGTGCCGTAACCAAAACATCTATTTGACTTTCTTTCAAAGCTTTAGTAGCAGCAACAAATGACTTTATAGCATATTGGCCGATTGCTGGATCGTTGGTGCCAAAATTTAAATCAACACTTTCGCGCCAGATATTGAGAACGTTTACTTTTCCGATAACTATTTGGTCTATTTGGTCAATCCCGTGAAGCGGGATTTCCAATTCTAGTGCCTTTTTAATAAAAGACATCACTTTGACATTCGCAAAAATTACAGGTGTGCATAGTTCTAACATTCTTGAGTCGTCAAAAGTCTTAAGAATTACTTCGCTTCCAATACCGTTTAAATCTCCTATTGAAATTCCAACGATTATATTTTCTGCTTTTTTCATAAGAAGTACAAGTTATTTATTGCTAATTTTGAAGTGCAAATTTAGTAAAATAAAACCATAATGTTTACAGGAATAATCGAAACCCTTGGAATAGTAAAAGATTTAAAAAAAGACAAAGATAATCTAAACATCACTGTTTCTTGTGTTGTAACTCCCGACTTAAAAATAGATCAAAGCGTTGCGCACAATGGTGTTTGCCTGACAGTTGTCGAAATCAACAATGATGAGTATACTGTAACAGCTATCAGAGAAACCATTGAAAAAACAACTTTATCCAATTGGAAAATCGGCGATTTAATAAATTTAGAACGCGGTATGAAATTAGGAGACCGACTCGATGGCCATATTGTTCAGGGGCATGTTGACCAGACGGGAATTTGCAAATCGATTGAAGAAGCCAATGGCAGTTGGTATTTTACCTTTGAATATGACCCCAATTTAAATAACATAACTATCGAAAAAGGTTCAGTAACTGTAAACGGCGTAAGCCTGACGGTAGTAAATTCTAAAGAAAAAGAGTTTAGCGTGGCTATCATCCCTTATACTTTTGAGCATACCAATTTTAAAAATGTTAAAATTAACACAAAGGTTAATCTTGAGTTCGATGTTGTGGGAAAATACGTTGCTCGATTGAATTCTTTAAGGCGATAACCAATAAAAACGCGTGAAAATAAAAAAGCTTCAAATTAATTTGAAACTTTTTTTATATTTTTTATTTGGTTCAATTTGTAAATCCCATAACCCATTGCGAATACCATCAAAATAAATATTCCTCCATCCAAAGGCAGTCCTGGCGGCGGCGGCGGCGATGATGGTGGCGGTGGTTCTGCGTCTGCAAAAGCAGCTGTTGCTTGCAACAAAAACACTACCAGAATAATAATAGTTCTATTCGGGACAATTTTCATAGTGCGTAAAAGTATAAAAAAAATCTATTTACCAAAATAAATAAATGTTTAATCGACAAAGTTAATCAAAATTTAAACTGCATTAGCGTTGATTCTATAGAGAAATCAAGCGTTCTTTCAAAAAGGCGAAAAATATTTAAATTTATAAACGATATTTCTGCCTCACTGGTTTCATATTAGATAAAAAAAGACTTCGTGACGAAGTCTTTTGAATGTGGTCCCACTTGGGCTCGAACCAAGGACCACCTGATTATGAGTCAGGTGCTCTAACCAACTGAGCTATAGGACCGGTTACTACTTCACTGATTCAATATAAATTATTGGTGTTCAGTGAATAAAGCCAAAGCTTTATTTGAGGTTGCAATATTACCACTATTTTTTTTCGTTGCAACTATTTTTACCGGATTTCTTGACAAAGTTCAATCAGGACACCATTTGTTCCTTTCGGATGTAAAAATGCAACTAGCTTATTATCAGCGCCTTTTTTAGGAGTTTCATTTAAAACAATGAATCCTTCTTTCTTTAATCGATTGATTTCTTCAGTTATATTTTCTACATCAAAAGCAATATGGTGAATTCCTTCTCCTTTTTTTTCTAAAAATTTAGCTATCGGACTTTCTGCATTTGTCGCTTCAAGCAACTCTATTTTATTTGGGCCATTCATGAAAAAAGATGTTTTTACTCCTTCACTTTCTACTTCTTCCTGTTTATATGGTGGATTGCCAAACAGTTTTTCGAAAAGTAAATTGGAAATTTCCAGATTGTTGACTGCAATTCCGATGTGCTCAATTTTACGCATTTTGGTTTTGTTTGTTTGCTAAACAAAGATAACAAAAATTCAAATGGCTTTTCCCTTAGCCCCGATGGAAGTGGCACCTTGTATAACGGACAGCGGGAAAATGGCTGGCTGAAATGCCAAAACTTTCGCTTCTCACTAAAATAAAAATTTAAAGTTGTATTTTTGCCCCATGGAAACGAATAGACAGAAAAAAATAGGCAATGTTCTTCAGAAAGATTTAGTTGATATTCTCCAGGGCGAAGTACGTAAAAACGGGATTTCAAACTTGGTGATTTCTGTATCCAAAGTGATTGTAACTACTGATTTATCTATTGCCAAAGTGTATTTGAGCGTTTTCCCGCAGGCTAAAGCGGCCGAATTAATGGCAGCAATTAAAACCAATGCTCCTTTGATTAAGCACGATTTATCACAACGTGTGAAATTGCAATTGCGAAAAGTGCCAAATCTTTCTTTTTATATTGACGATTCGCTGGACTATATTGAAAAGATTGATAATGCTTTGTCCGGAAAAGAAAATCCCATTGAAAACCGGGACCTTTTAGAAAAACGCAAGAAATTCTAAGTGAACTTGCCGCTTTACATAGCCAAACGATATCTTTTTAGCAAAAGTAAAAACAATGCTATCAATATTATTACAGGCATTGCATCGGTGGGAATTATTGCTGGAACGCTCGCTTTGTTTGTTGTTCTTTCGGTTTTTAGCGGTTTGCGTGATTTTAGTTTGTCTTTTTCAAATACTGTCGATCCCGATTTAAAGGTTAATCCGCTTCAGGGAAAAACTCTCCTCATTTCTCCAAAACAGGAAAATCAAATAACCGTTATTGAAGGTATTGCGTCCTATAGTAAAATAGTGGAAGAACGTGTGCTTTTCTTTTTTGACGGAAAAGAACAAGTGACTTATTTAAAAGGCGTTGATGCCAATTATGCCAAAATCAATGATATTTCCAAAAATCTTTTTAACGGCAAATGGCTTCGTTACAATACGGCCGAAGTTGTTGTTGGTTACGGAATTACACAAAAATTATCTCTCGGGCTATTTGATTTCAACAATGATTTTGAGGTTTATGTGCCCCGAAAAGGGAAAGCCGTAATTGAAAGTGAAGCGGAGGCGTTTAATAAATCGGTGTTGATTCCGGTTGGGATTTATGCCATCAGCGAAGATTTGGATTCGAAATATGTTTTTTCCGATTTAAGATTGGCACAAGACTTATTAGAATATAAACGCAATCAGGTTTCAGCTGTTGAAATTAAGGTGAAACCCAATGCCAATGAAGCAGAAATAATAGAAAAACTTAATACAGTTTTCCAAAATAAGGTAGAAATAAAAAACAGGGCGCAACTCAATGCGACATTATATAAGATGTTGAATACTGAGAATATTGCCGTGTATCTTATTTTCACGCTAGTCATTATTATCGCGTTATTTAATCTAATTGGCGCCTTAATTATGATGATTTTAGACAAGAAAAGTAACCTGAAAACACTTTTCAATTTGGGTTCTGAAGTCAGGGATTTGAAGAAAATATTCCTGCTTCAGGGGAGTTTGCTGACGATTATTGGCGGAATTATTGGATTGATTTTGGGAATAATCATAGTGTTGATTCAACAGCATTTCAAATTAGTCATGATTACCACAACCTTGGCGTATCCGGTGGTTTTTACCGTTCAGAATGTATTGATTGTTTTCGGAACTATTGTCGCGCTGGGTTTTGTTTCCAGTTTAATTGCAAGCAGCCGTGTCACCAAAAAACTGTTGGATTAAACAAACTGATAATCCGCATAAACTTCCTGAATTTCATCCAAAATTTTGAATAATCCTTCGGCATCGTCAGTGGTTACTAATCGTTGTTTGTATTCTTTAAATGAATGGACATTTTTGAAGTAATTGGTATAATGACGGCGCATTTCCACAATTCCGACGCGTTCGCCTTTCCAATCCATTGACCAGGTTAAATGATTTCGAGCCGCTTCGATTCGGTCAGCCATTGTTGGTTGTGCCAAATGTTCTCCGGTTTTGAAGTAATGTTTGATTTCGTTAAAAATCCAAGGATAACCAATCGCAGCACGACCAATCATCATTCCGTCTAAACCGTATTTATTTTTGTATTCTAATGCTTTTTCGGGAGAATCTACATCGCCATTTCCAAAAATCGGCATCGTAATTCTGGGATTGTTTTTCACGCGCGCAATGTGCGACCAGTCAGCGCTTCCTTTATACATTTGCGCACGTGTTCGAGCATGAACAGTCAGGGCTTGCACACCAATATCTTGTAACCGTTCGGCAACTTCGTCAATATTGATAGAACTTTCGTCCCAGCCTAGACGCGTTTTTACAGTTACGGGAAGGTTGGTTCCTTTAATAACGGCTTTGGTCAAACGAACCATCAAATCAACATCTTTCAAAACGCCGGCACCGGCACCTTTGCACACGACTTTTTTAACGGGACAGCCAAAATTAATATCTACCAAATCGGGGCGAACGGCGTCTACAATTTTGGCCGACATTTCCATCGCTTCTTCGTCTCCACCAAAAATCTGAATTCCGACCGGTCTTTCGTAATCGAAAATATCCAACTTCATGCGGCTTTTTATCGCATCCCGAATCAAACCTTCCGAAGAGATAAATTCCGAGTACATCAAATCGGCACCATACAATTTGCACAATCTACGAAATGGTGGATCACTCACGTCTTCCATTGGGGCAAGAAGTAAAGGAAAATCAGGTAATATGATATTGCCAATTTTTGGCATAGTTGTAATTTTTGGCAAAATTACACTTTTTATATTAAATTGGTAGTCAGCTCGTAATTACCCTCATTCTATAACAAAATAAAGGAAAAGTGTAATTTTTTTTAAATTGTAGAAAGTAATTTTGTTGGATATACGCTTAAAGTATGAAAACAGAAATCACTTTACATTCAGCTTTTAGAATTTTAAAAGATACATTTGACAGTTTTCTTGATGACCGCGCACTTAAATTAAGTGCTTCTTTATCCTATTACACAGTTTTTTCATTAGCTCCTCTTTTATTATTAATGATTTCATTGGCAGGCCTTTTTTTTGGCCGTGAAGCTATTCAGGGACAGGTTTTTGGAGAAATAAATGGTCTTATCGGGAACGAAGCTGCGGCTCAGATTCAGGATATTATCAAAAATATGGAGCTTTCGGGAGAAACAACTATGGCTGTTATCATTGGTGGAATAACCTTGCTTATTGGTG
>JAYURX010000054.1:0-2315 GCA_043755965.1 Flavobacterium sp.
CCGGCGAGATATGGCGGTCGATTGTCTTCCATATTAGACATTTATCAAAAAGAAGGCAATAAAAACGCTTTTCACATGAATGGCGGAATCGGTTTAATCTCCAGCAGAATTTTAGCTGAAGGTCCAATTGTAAAAGGCAAAGGTTCTTTTGTTTTAGCCGGCAGAGGTTCATATGCGCATCTTTTTCTGAAATTGTTTAACAATCCCAACTTGGCGTATTTCTATGATTTGAATACCAAATTGAGTTATTCCATAAATGACAAAAACAACATTTATCTCTCGGGTTATTTTGGTCGTGATGTATTTCAGTTGAACAACAGCTTTATCAATACTTATGGCAATGCGGTGATAAATTTCAGATGGAACCATTTGTTTTCAGACAAGCTGTTCTCGAATATGTCGCTGATTTACTCTGATTATTATTACGGGTTGCAATTAGACATTATCGGCTTTAACTGGGACAGCGGTATCAAAAATTATAACTTCAAATACGACTTCAAACATTATTTGACGGATAAATTCAAGCTTACCTACGGTATACAAAGCAATTACTACGACTTCAATCCGGGTAAAATTGAACCTACCAGAGAAGAGTCGGGAATAAATCGCGACCAATTGGATAAAAAATATGCTTTGGAAACGGCTTTATATTTAGATGCCGAACACCAGATTTCAAAAAACATTGCGATTTCTTACGGACTTCGATTTAGTTCATTCCTTCGCTTGGGTCAGCAAAAATTAAATACTTATACCAACAATGAACCCGTAATTTTTAATACTGATTTCCAAATTTACGAAAGTGCCGAACCTACCGGAGCGGTTTATTATGGGAACAATGCCACCATCGCCAAGTTTGACAATCTGGAACCAAGATTTGCTGTTTCATTTACATTGGATGACAATCAGTCGATAAAAGCCGGTTATAACCGAATGACACAATACCTGCATCTTATTTCGAATACCCAATCGCCAACGCCGCTCGATGTTTGGGCGCCAAGTGACCAATACTTAAAACCGCAACGTTTACATCAAGTAGCCTTGGGCTATTTCAGAAATTTTAAAAACGATACTTACTCTCTTGAAACGGAAACTTTTTACAAGAAAATTGACAACCGTGTAGATTATATTGATGGTGCCAATTTGATTGCCAACGAAGCGATTGAACGCGTAGTCTTAAACGGAAGAGCCAGAGCTTACGGATTGGAAGTTTTGTTCCGAAAAAACACCGGACGTTTTAAAGGTTGGGTTTCTTACACACTCTCACGAACCGAACAACAAGTATCCGGAAGAACGCCCGAGGAAACCGGAATTAACAACGGCAGATGGTACCGAACCGGTTTTGATAAATTGCACAATTTGGCTGTCATAGCCAATTATAAATACACCGAAAAATGGCGTTTTAGTGCCAATTTTACTTTGCAAACCGGACAACCGGTAACGTTTCCGACCGGACAATATGAATACCAAGGCATCACCGTTCCTATTTTCAGTACACGAAATGAAAACAATTTACCAACTTACCATCACCTAGACCTTTCGGCGACATTAACACCCAAGAAAAACATTGGGAGAAAATGGCAAAGAGAATGGGTTTTCGGACTCTATAACGTCTATAACCGAATGAATTCTGCATCGATTACTTTTAGACAAAATCAGGAAACCAGTTCTAACGAAGCCATTCGATTGTCTATCTTCGGAATTGTTCCGAGTGTTACTTACAATATTAAATTTTAAGCTATGAAAACAATATATTTTAGTTTGCTGATTGTCCTTTTTTCATTCGCCTCTTGCGAAAAAGTAGTCGATGTTGATTTGAACACTTCGGAACCAAGATTGGTTATCGAAGCTTCGATTCAATGGTTTAACGGAACACCGGGAAATGAACAAGTGGTAAAACTTTCCACAACAACTGATTATTTTTCAAGTGAAATTCCGCCGGTTTCGGGAGCCGTAGTTTTTATAGCCAACAGCGCCAATGAAATTTTCGATTTTGTTGAAGACACAGAACCGGGAATTTACAAATGTGCCAATTTTAATCCGGTAGTAAATGAAATATATACGTTAACCATAATCCACGAAGGTGAAACTTATACGTCAACCGAAAAACTTTTAGACACGCCAACAGTAACAAGAATTGAGCAAGATGATGAAGGCGGGATTTTGGGCGATGAAGTTGAAGTAAAATTCTTTTTTAATGACTTAGTCAATGAAACTAACCATTATATGGTGATGATTAATGATCCATACAAAGTCATTCCCGAATTTGGCGTAATCGAAGACCGCTTTTTTCAAAATAATGAGATGTTTGGTTTGTA
>JAYURX010000055.1:0-2310 GCA_043755965.1 Flavobacterium sp.
ATTGATTATGTTTATCATTGTGCCGGTTTAATATCGTATGACCCAAATGATGAAGATTTACTTCGAAAAGTAAATATAGAAGGCACAGCCAACATCGTGAATTTTTGCGTCGAATTCAAAGTAAAAAAATTATGTCACGTGAGTTCCATCGCAGCTTTGGGAAACCTTGCCTACCGGCAGGCAGGTTTGGGGTCAAATGAAAACCAAGTCACAGAAGAAACCGAATGGAATCCGGAAGCTGCACACAGCGATTATGCTATTTCAAAACATGGTGCCGAAATGGAGATTTGGCGTGGACAGCAGGAAGGCTTAAATGTAGTAATTGTAAATCCTGGGGTAATTTTTGGTCCTGGCTTTTGGAATCAAGGAAGCGGCTTATTTTTTAGCGCTGTAAAAAAAGGTTTTCCTTTCTACACTAACGGTTCTACAGGATATATTGGCGTTACCGATGTAGTGAAAATTATGATTCAACTGATGAAAAGCAGCATCACCGGCGAACGATTTACTATTGTTGCCGAAAACTTAACTTTCAAGAATGTTATTTTTCTTATTGCTGAAAATCTAAAGGCTAAAAAACCTAAAATTGAAGCAAAGCCTTGGATGACATCTATAGGTTGGCGATTGGACTGGTTGTTTTCTACACTTTTTAGAACCAAAAGAAAGCTATCAAAATACAGTGCGAATGCATTACATTCTTCTGATTTTATTTCTAATGAGAAAATAAAAAATCCCGAAGTCTCGGGATTGAATTTTGAGTTTCAAAGCATTGATAGTGTGATTAAAGAAGTTGTTTCTCTGCAAAAGTAATTATTGTACTTGTGGTGTATCCGAATTTAAAGTGCTATTAGGTTTTAGAGGAATAGCCTGACCATTTTTCTTCAATTCTCTATCAATTTTTAAGGTTTCCTTATTCAGTCTTTTTTTAACTTTTTCAAACAATTTTTTATATTCTTCAACATCGGAAGCGTAATATTTATTGCTTTTTGCAAATTGGATGCTGTCAATTTTATATTTTTTATAAATAAAATCATTCCCCATTTTCACCGTTATTCCCCCATTGATGTTTTGTGTTTTAATAGCTTCCAATAGGGAAATATCATATAAAATATCAACCATTTTATCTTTACCGATAAGGTTTTTAGGTTTTTCAACTGAATTGCTGTTGCACCCAAAAAACAGAACTATCAAACCTAAAAGAATACTTTTTTTCATATTTATGCTGAATTTATTTCAGTATTTTTTATCTGTCAAAAAGCAAACGCATCCCAACAGGAATATCTTTCACTTTAAAATTGTGATAAACCAATTCGCCATTCACAAAGGTATGCGTAATTCTTGATTTAAAATTATATCCGTCAAATGGTGACCAACCACATTTGGCCAGTATGTTTTCTTTCTTGACATTCCATGGCAAACCTGGATTTACAATAACTAAATCGGCATAAAATCCTTTTCTGATAAAACCGCGATTTTCAATTTTAAAAATCTTTGCCGGATTGTGGCACATTTTTTCTACAATCTTTTCTACCGAAATCTTCCCCTGATGATTGGCCTCAAACATTGCCACTACCGCATGTTGAACCAAAGGACCGCCAGATGGCGCTTTTAAATACGATTGTTGTTTTTCTTCCAATGTATGCGGCGCATGATCAGTCGCAATAACGTCAATTCTATCATCGAGTAAAGCTTCCCACAAAGCAGTTCTGTCTTCGGCAGTTTTTATGGCAGGATTCCACTTGATGAAATTGCCTTTTGTTTTATAATCTTCCTCCGAAAACCAAAGATGGTGAACACAAACTTCTGCAGTTATTTGTTTCTCTTCCAACGGAATTTTATTGGTAAACAATTCCATTTCCTTTGCCGTGGAAAGATGAAAGATATGTAATCTTGCTCCTGTTTTTTTGGCCAACTCTATCGCCTTGGAAGAAGAAATGTAACACGCTTCTGCGCTTCTGATCAAATGGTGAAATTCAACCGGAATGTCTTCTCCAAACTGCAACTTGTATCGTTCTAAGTTGCTTTTAATCGTACCTTCATCTTCGCAATGAACGGCTATCAGCATTTTTGTACTTGAAAATATTTTTTCTAGCGCTTCCTGATTATCCACCAGCATATTTCCTGTTGATGAGCCCAGAAACAGTTTAATTCCGGCAACGTTTTTGGGATTTGTTTTTAGAATTTCTTCTAAATTATCATTGGTTCCGCCCATCATAAATGAATAATTGGCGTACGATGTTTTTGCGGCAATCTGGTATTTTTCTTCTAAGATTTCCTGTGTAACTGCATTGGGAATGGTGTTGGGTTGTTCAA
>JAYURX010000056.1:0-2310 GCA_043755965.1 Flavobacterium sp.
CAATTTTCATCGATTTTTCCTTGTTCCGGATTCCAATAAAAGCCCTGATAGTTAGGTTTGCTTTCAATCTTTGAAGCTGAAGTGGTCAGATAATGTATTGTATAATTTTTTTCCAACAATACTTTTACTAACTCACTTCCTATTAAACCTGTTGCGCCTGTAATTAGAACCGTCATTTTGAAGTTTTTTTCAAAGTTACAATCATCCTATCATAAATAAAACCTAATTATAACGGGTTTAACTTTTGACATTACTTTAATTTTATACTCCACTCAAAGTTCATTTCGGAGACTTGTTCGCCCTTTTCGTTTTCCCCGATAGACTTCATCCAAAGGGTTTGCCCTTCGCCAGTAGCAATTGTTTTTTGGATTACTTGTTCTATTATATATCCATCGTTGCAGGTGAAAGTGATTCTTCCTGTTGCTTTTTTAGAAAAGTTGCCATTATTATTGGCTACTAACATTGATATATTCCTGCCGCTGTTTCTGATTTGCATCATTACCAATGCGCCCGTTGTCAACTCAGCAGCCATGGCCTGGACTGCAAAATACATTGACTTAAATGGGTTTTGATTGAACCATCGATGCTTGACCGTTACCACGCATTGCGCGTTTGAAATAGACTTTACTCTTACTCCACTCCAAAAAGCAGCCGGTAATTTTAAAAATAAAAAAGTATTCAATTTAGAAGGCGAATATTCCATAAGTGCTTGATTATACTGTAAACATACAAAAAAAGAAGGTGTCCTGTAGGTTTTATCAAATGTTAATTTTTTGTTAAATGTTAGTACTTTGTATTGCATAGTATCTTTTTTTGATTGTATCTTTGTATAAGAAATTAATGGTCTATATATAGTATTAGACAAAAGAGTTTCAACATCAACCTAAAAAACAAAAATCATGACAACAACTAATGACAAAAACATCGCTACAGTTTTACATCTTAGTACTTTGACACAATATATTATTCCATTTGGGAATTATATTTTTCCGATTGTCATCTGGAGTTCAAAAAAAGGAGAGTCAGAATTTATTGATTATAACGGAAAACAAGTGTTGAATTTTCAATTAAGTGTCTTTATATATTGTGTTGTGTTATGCTTAATCGCCATACCAATATTTATATATACCATTTTTCAAAATGTTCCTATAGATGCCTGCTTTCACGATGATGATTTTGTCATCAATAATTTAAACATAGACCATTTTAGTGGAGTCGCATTAATCGGAATTGTTGCCGTGTCCCTTTTGGTCTTATTAAAAATTACAGAATTTGTATTAATTATCCATGCAGCAGTTAAAGCGTCAAACGGAGAAGAATATAAGTATCCTTTCAGTATTCCGTTTTTTAAATAAATTTAGCATTCAATCATCAATCATCACCCGAGGCATTTGATATTAAGAGGAGAATGTCCAGTGGACATTCGGGAATAGTGTCAATGCTTCGAAAAAATCTAATCATCAATTAAAATCAAACAAAATGAAAAATTTAATCTTAATCGCAGGAATGTTACTGGCTATGACCGTAAAATTAGTAGCCCAGGAAAACAAAGGTATCGAAGTTAAAAACTTCCAAATGCAAAACACTGGTCTACAAAAAGAAAATCATCAATTCGAAATTGTAGCCAATGAAGACGTAGACGTTAATTTAAAATTTAGCCTTAAAACCGAAGACAGCATTGACGTCGTTGTGACAGACAAAAGTAACAACACCGTTTTGACTGAAAAATTTAAAAAATCAGGACAAAACAAACTAACCTTCACTATGGAAGAAAATGAAAAATACCTGGTGAAGCTTATCGGAGAAAAACAATCTAATCTAATTGTTCAGGTTTCCGAAAATGACTAATCATCATGCCCCAAATTGCCAAAAACATCATCATATAATCAATCAAAATCAACTAGTTTCAACCATCATCAAAAAACGTTCAGTATTAATCAAAAAAAATAAAATCATGTATTATGAATATTGAGAACACAAAAGCCCAGATGCGTAAAGGTGTTTTAGAATTTTGTATCTTGTCTGTCTTAAGAGATAAAGAGGCATACACTTCTGAAATATTGGACACTTTGAAAAACGCTAAATTGCTTGTAGTAGAGGGAACCGTTTATCCACTACTAACAAGGTTAAAAAATGACGGTTTACTTAACTACCGTTGGGAAGAATCAACTTCTGGACCACCACGAAAATATTACGGTTTGACAGAAATAGAAAAAACATTTTTAACTGAATTAAATGGCACATGGTCGGAACTTTCCGATGCCGTAAACATCATCACAACTAACAAATCAAAGAAATCATGAACAAAAC
>JAYURX010000057.1:0-5320 GCA_043755965.1 Flavobacterium sp.
TTTGTATTGTGGCCAATGTTTGAATATTAAAACCGCGTTGAAAACAACTATTAGAACTGCGATTGACAATCCCGGAATATCCAAAAACAAATGGAACAATAAAATGTTAATCGATATTGGCGCTAACAATATTAGCGCAAAAGCAACCCATTTTTTCAATAAAAGCATTGCTCCAATAATAACTTCTAAAAAACCAACAACAGGAAAAATATAACCTGTTGCGCCAAGTGAATTCATAAATTGTCCTGCAGGAGTATTCGCATCTGGTGCATCCATCGGGATAAAATGAAGTATCATATTGGAACCAAAAATAACAAGTGCCAATCCCAAAGCAATCCTAACGATTTTAGTAAACATCGAATTCATATATGTGGATTTTAATTAGTAATATGGTAAAAATAGATTTAAATTTTTATAGAAAAAATGCTTTTTTATTTTAAAATCAACATAATTATAAACAATTTTCCTAATAAAATAAAAAGAATATAATTTTAAATAGTAAAATTAATTCCCAGAATTACATTTCTTCCAATATTCGGAATTCCGTCAGTTTTTAATCGGGATAAATGCGAAACATACGTTTTATCAAGTACATTATTAGCATTTAAATTGAAGTTGAAAGTAGCTTTATTTAAAATGATTTTTCCCCCCAAACCTAAATTTATTAAAGTATAACCGTTGGTTCTAGTTTCAAATTCGCCGTTATTATTTTGCGCAAAAGTGCTTTCAATATTTAAGGTAGCAAAACCTTCTTTCCACCAGTTTTTTAATTCAAATTCTCCTTTAAAAGTATTGTTCCATTTATTCCCCGGAATCAAAGGCAAATTACTTCTCCCGAGGCTTCGGGAGTCTTTTTTGCCAATAACCATTTCATAACTACTGGTAAAATGCAGCCAGTCTAAAGGATGCGGATGAAAATGAATCCCTGTTTCACCACCATATAATTTGGCATTCGCCTGAACATAGTCATATACATTGTTCCCGTCAATGACATTTCCGTTCGGAGAAATAAAGATGTAATTATTGATATGATTGTAAAAACCATTGGCAAATAACTCGAAATGCGAGCTTTTGTATTCCAGATTCAAATCGGTTTGCAGGTTTTGCTCGTTTCTCAAATTAGTGTTGCCAATTTCATAACGATTACTTCCTTCATGAATACCGTTCGAAGTCAGTTCAGCCAAATTGGGAGCGCGAAAACCTGAAGCGACATTCAAACGAAGCGTAAAGTCATTAGCCAAATTGGTTTTGTAACCCAATGATGCATTAAAACTGTTAAAATTTTTATCAATAGCTTCGAAATAACCTTCCTGACCAACAATTCCGTGAGTTTCACTTGAAATTTTTCGGTTGTCAAAACGCAATCCGGCTTGTAAAACATTTTTATTCCATTCGTAATTTGCTGTTCCAAAAATCCCAAAATCATTGGTTGCCGCATCCGGAATTAATAATTCTTCACCTGAATTTTTATTGGTTTGATGCATTCCCTGAACGCCAACAATGGTTTCTACTCTTCCTAGTTTTGGCAAATAATATTTCAAATCATAATTTAACGTCCGCAATTTCATGTGCAATGAAGCTACATTACTGTCTTCAAACTCGCTTCTGTCATTGAAAATATAGCCCAAATCAGCATCGAGTTTGGAGTTTTTGAAATAGAAATTATTATGCAGGCTCAAAATGTGATTGTCAACCGCTTGTTTAGGGTAAATAGTGGAATGACTAGTCGATTGTTCACCTATTCCGTCTTCGGGAATTCCCAAATCGAGTTTATTGAAATTGTATCGCAACACGCTTGAAAAGCTCGAATTGCTATAACCCATTCCGGCTTTCAAATCCGCTTCGTTGTAACGTGTATTAGTGACTCTGTCACCATCAGCAATTTGATAATCGGCATGCGTATTGAAACTTCCACGTGCTAAAAACTTCCAGTTTTCGGTTGAGGTTTTTAAACCCAAAGAGGTATTGCTTCCCAAAGTATTCGAAAATACACGCTGACTAAAATCGGCTTTAAATTCCTTTGGATTGGCAAATTTTTCGGGATTGAAATATAAAACGCCGCCCAATGCATCGGAGCCATAAAGTAATGAAGCCGGGCCTTTGATAACCTCCACGCTTTCAACACCGGCATCGTTCAGTCCCAAACCATGTTCTTCGCCAAACTGTTGATTTTCCAATCGAACGCCTTGCGCATACACCAAAACGCGATTGCCGCTTAACCCACGAATGACAGGTTTTCCAATAGAAGTACCGGTTGAAACCTGGGAAACTCCAGGAATGGATGCCAACCCTTCGATAAGCGTTGCGGTTCCTTTTTGCTGCAATGATTTTAGATTAACATGTTCTACTTTCATCACGTTTTGTGATTGTAATTTGTTGAAAGCAGTAGAAACAATCACTTCATCCATATGGATAATATTGTCTTCTAAAGTTATATTTTGGGTAACCTCTTTTTCTGAAATGGAAATAGATAGTATTTGGGTTGCATACCCAACAGAAGAAAAAGAAATTTTAAATGTACCGTTTGGCAGATTGTTTAACAAATAATTACCGTCAGCATCAGAAATAGTTTCCTTATGGATTTCCGGAACGGAAACGATAACGTTGGGTAATGCTTTATTGTCTTTGTCGGAAATGGTTCCAACGATTTTGTTTTGGGCGGATGCCAAAAATGATAATCCTAAGGTTAGGACTAGATATAATGATTTCATAAATGATATTTTATTGTAAATGAATAGTAGACCAAAGGATTTGGTCTTGAAAACGCTATTTATACAATAACTGTGGGCGGTGCCCGAAGCGAAAAGAGTGCACCTCGAAAAGATTGAGTGATTTCTTTGGAATAACAAAAAGTATAAGAAGTGGGAACTTCTGTTTTTCTGAATTCAAAAGATTTAATAGGTGTTGAAGTATAACTGCTAAAGGCAAATTCGCAGACAAAACATTTTTCTAAGCCATCGTGACCGTGGCCAATTTCTGTTTTGTGGTGGTTATAAACGTGGTGACATTTTTTCTCGGAAAATTGCTTTACCAAATGCTCAAAAGAGTGAACCGACTGAAAGAATATTGCAAACAATATCATCAACCCCATTATCGCATTGGTAAAAAACAGCTTTCTTTTCATCGTCACAAATGTAAAACATTGAAAAATAAAATCCGCACGATTTTAACAAATTTTATGTTTTGCAAAACCAAACGGTTTACCATTTTGTCATTAGCTTCGCTCAGTTCGGGCAAGCTCTCGTGTCCCGTGAAGACGGGAATCTACTATACGAGTTTATTCGCCACTAAATATTCAGCAATCTGAATTGTATTTGTTGCAGCACCTTTTCTCAAGTTATCTGACACAATCCACATGTTTAAAGAGTTGGGCTGACTTTCATCTCGACGGATTCTGCCAACGAAAACATCGTCTTTTCCTTGTGCATACAATGGCATTGGATAGGTGTAAGTGTCATTGTTATCCTGAACGGTAACGCCATCGGTATGATGCAAAATGTTGCGCACTTCATTCACATCAAAATCATTTGAGAATTCTACATTCACAGCTTCGCTATGTCCGCCAACAACTGGGATTCTAATCGCCGTTGCGGTAACTGCAATTGACTTGTCACCCATAATTTTTTGAGTTTCGCGAACCAGTTTCATTTCTTCTTTCGTGTATCCGTTATCTTCAAAACTGTCACATTGCGGAATAGCATTGCGGTGAATTTGATATTTATACGCCATTTCACCTTGTACTCCGGCATATTCATTTTCCAATTGCTGTACTGCTTTTACTCCAGTTCCTGTGATAGATTGATAGGTTGAAACTATCACACGTTTGATGTTGTATTTTTTATGCAATGGTGCCAAAACCATCACCATTTGAATGGTTGAACAGTTTGGGTTAGCTATGATTTTATCGGCGGAAGTTAATTCAGAAGCATTGATTTCGGGAACTACCAATTTTTTAGTAGGATCCATTCTCCATGCTGAAGAGTTATCGATTACGGTTGTTCCGGCTTCGGCAAATTTTGGTGCCCAGGCTAAAGACGTTTCTCCACCAGCTGAAAACAAAGCGATATCAGCTTTCATATCAACAGCGGTCTGAAGACCAACCACTTTATATTTCTTTCCTTTGAACTCAATTTCTTTTCCAACTGATTTTTCCGAAGCAACGGGAATTAATTCCGTTACAGGAAAATTCCTTTCGGCCAAAACTTTAAGCATTACTTCGCCAACCATTCCGGTTGCACCAACAACAGCAACTTTCATATTTTATTAATTATAAATTTTTGAAGTACAAAAGTATGTAGAAAATTAGGTTTAAATTTATTTTAGCATAAAAAATATTTCTACAAACTTGTCATTCTGAGGCACGAAGAATCTCATCAAATTATTCTGACTATGAGATTCCTCCTTCGTCGGAATGACAATAATGAGCAAAAAGAAAAACCGCCTCAATTAAGAAGCGGTTTGGTTAGAATATATAATGTAGCGGTATTATTTTTTTAGCAAATCCCTGATTTGTGTAAGCAATTCTTCCTGAGTTGGTCCGCTCACAACAACCACAACTTCTTCTTTCTTTTTAGCTCTTTCAGCAGCTCTCAGCACAATGAAAATAAACAAAGCGATGATTATAAAATTAATCACTGCCTGAACAAAATTCCCATAGGTCATGACCGGAGCTCCAGCCGCTTTAGCAGCGGCAAGATTCTCATAACTTTGACCGTTTAATGCAATAAATTTTGTGGTAAAGTCGATACCACCCGTTATCAATCCTACAATTGGCATAATTAAATCATCCACTGCAGAACCTACAATTTTTCCAAACGCGCCACCGATTACTACGGCTGTTGCTAAAGTTAATACATCGCCTTTCATTAATGAGGCTTTGAAGTCGCTAAAAAATCCCATAATTATTTTGATTTATTGGTTAATAGAAAACTAAGTTAGTTAAATTTTAACACTTCTAAATTATTCCCTAAAAAAAACGCGTTTAACCCGTTGAGAGATGCTGGTCAAAATTTCATAGGGAATAGTATTAAGTTGCTTAGCCATGAAATTTACTGTTGGATTTTCACCAAAAATAATTACCGTATTTCCTTCTTTGCAATCAATGTCAGTCACATCAACCATTAGCATGTCCATACAAACGCTGCCAACAATTTTGGCCTGTTTATTATTGATGACTACATAACCAACACTATTTCCCCAGCTTCTGCTGATGCCATCGGCATAACCAATAGGAATCGTGGCAATCCTGGTTTCTTTTTCGGCAATAAATCTTCGGCCATAACCAACGCTTTCGGATGCTTGGATGGTTCTAATTTGGGAA
>JAYURX010000058.1:0-2302 GCA_043755965.1 Flavobacterium sp.
ATCAGGATTTGCAGGCTGTGTCCAGCTCAGAATCGCCGATGTCGCTGTAACTGTTGAATTTGTTAAAGTTGTTGGTCTGCTACATGTTGGCGCAGGCGCACAAGTTACATTACTTACCCATCCCGCCGCGGTTGTAGCAGCACTGGAAGTAAATACAAATGTCAAGCATCCTGAAGCTGCTGAAGATGTAAACGACGGCGGTAAAGCAGTTCCGGTTAAAGTGGCTAATAATGGAGCAGAAGCGTTGTCTCCATCATAAACTCTCAAAAAGTCAGAACCATTTTGAACATTAAAAGAAGTAAAAGTAACGGTTACCTGGTCTCCCGGAGTAGTAGGGCATATAGTGGTGGTAAAATTTTCATTATTGGCATAATTGCCTCCAACGCCACCGGAATCAACAAAATTACCACCACAAACAGGTGGAGCGACACTAGTTGTGAAATTTGCAGAAGCGACAGACCACGGACTGGAAAATCCTGTCGTACAAATTGCTCTGACATAAAATTTATAGGCGGTATTTGGAAGTAAGCCCGTTACTACATAGGGAAAAGTTGTAGTGGTATAGTTTGCTACTCCGGTTGGTGTCCCTGATGCAAGGACAACTTCTATTTGATATGCAGCTGATCCAGCGCCATTAGGGTTTGCCCAGCTTAGTGAAGCGCTATTTGATGTTAGTAACGAGGCAGTTAATGCAGTCGGAGTCAAACACGCGGCGTCAATGCTTACATCATCAACCAACCATCGGTCACCACCAAGATTCCCATCTGGCTGGGTATATACTTTAACAAAAGCAACATAGACGGCTATGCCTGCAAAAGCACTCAGGTCAACTGTTTTTTCCGTATAGATATTAAAGTTAGAGGTCGGTATGATTAAATCATCTTCCGTCCATTGTTGCACTAAGGAATAGTTATTAGGGTCAGTTTGCGAGCTGCCTACCGGAGATATTTTTATCTGGTAGATAGTTCCCTGATTTCCACTGGTAAACATTCTTGTGTAAAAATGCAATACCCCGTTGGTAGGAATAAGGACAGCCGGAGTTGTTAAATATTCTTCAGAAGTAACTCCCGCACCAATATTTTCCCTGTTTATATAAGCTGCGTTAACTCCTTGATAAACCATCGGGGGAGTTGTTACAGCAGAGTTGATTCCCCAGCGTACAGGCGATCCGATATTATCAAATACGGCCCAGTTTCCCGTTCCCAAAGTCCAATTAGTTGATGGAAGTGCATCCGGACCTGTAGTGTTTTCAAAACCTTCTAGAGCCATTTGGGAATAGCCGCTAATCGAAATGAATAAAAACAGTAGTAGTAAAGTAATTTTTTTCATAATGGTTTGTATTGGTAAAGGAATTAATAAAAAATTATATTGTGAAAATTCCGCCGAAAGCAATAATTCTCTGTAAAAATAAAAAATGCTGTGATGCGCTGTCTTCCGGATTTTTTGTTGTTCGTATGTCGTTCATATTGATGTAACCACCTTTCATTTCAGCTTCAATAAAAAAGTGTTTAAAGAAAGTAAGGTTTAGTCCTACTTTAGCAGAAATACCAAAACCAGACAAATGAAAATCATCATGCCTTTCTTTGCCAAGTAGTTTTGTATTGGTTTTTGGATATAAAATTCCGGTTCCAATCCCTTCGGTTATATTCAATTGGAATTTATCTGTGTTTCGTATGTTGAAAATCTTTGAAATATCATCTACCCGTGAAAACTCAGTATTAATATAATTCAAACCGTCAGTGTGTTCAAAGGTTAGAAATCCACCATCAGTCAAATCCATAGTATTGTTTCCTGATGGTAAATAAACGCCGGCGTAATCAGGATAAGATGCTCCTACTACGCCGCCAATAGTGGCTATTTGATTTTGATTCATTACATATTTCATGTGGTCTAGGCCAAGAGAAATATTATAATGGTCGTTGATAAAATAACCAATCCTAAAATTGGTTTGTGGGATAGTCATTCGGGATGGATTCGCATAGTCAATGTGCCAGCCCTTGGGTTTGTCTCTGGCTTGAACATCGTAGAGAGTGAAATCATAATCAGGTCCTTTAAAATGAATATCCGATTTTGAAAAACTTTCGCGATTGCCTCCCCAAAATATAAACATTTTTCCTTTGTTGTGTGCGGTATATTTCCCCGGGATAAATGCCACTTCCTGAGCAGAAGTAATCTGGGTTAAGGCAGAAAACGTTATAAATAAGAATAATATTTTTTTCAAGATGCGTAATAAATTAAAATTGATTGATTGTTTTTCTAATGGCTACTAAACGGGTCATTAAACCCTCAAAATAGTCTAAAT
>JAYURX010000059.1:0-2298 GCA_043755965.1 Flavobacterium sp.
TTTATTCATTTTCGAATACGGTATAAACGAAAGAAACACCTGATTTACAAGTGTTTCCTTAAATTTAAAATATAAAAAATGTGTTTTTTTATAGTGCTGTAATTATGAATTCTGAACGTCTGTTGAGTTGATGTTCCGCTTCGGTACATTCTACATCATCGGAACATTTGTTTACCATTTCTTTTTCACCTAAACCTTCTGAAGTTAAGCGACTTGCATCAATACCATTTTTAACTAACCAGTCTTTGGTAGATTTGGCTCTGTTTTTCGATAATACGTCATTATATTTATCAGAAGCTCTACTATCTGTATGTGAACGAATGTTAATTTTCATAGTTGGATTTTGTTCTAAAACGTCTAATAGTTTTGCTAAATCGATTGCGGCATCCGGTCTGATATTCCATTTATCCAAATCAAAATAGATAATATTGATTTTGAAACAATCGGCTAAATCATCACCAATTTTAACTTTACAGCCTTCAGGTTTAAGTTCGATATTAAGTTCTGTCTTACCTGTTTCTTTTCCAATAGTTACTGGAACCTCTTTGGTAGTATAGTCTTCATGGGAAGCTCTTACATAATATTTTTTACCACATTCCACTTCGGTAAATTCATATTTTCCTTCTGCATCAGAAGTCGTTTCTTTTATTTTATTGAAATTGTCATCAAAGAGTTGTAAACTAGTGTTTGGTAACACCACTTTGGTTTCTTCATCGGTAACTACACCAAAAAGAATCTGTTCACACCAAATAGGCTTGGTTTCCACGAATTTATAGATATCATCGCTTCCTTGTCCGCCATCTCTGTTAGAACTTAGGAATCCTTTTTTGGTTTTAAAATTAATGATAAAGGCAAAATCATCTTTTGGGCTATTTGCTTCTTCACCAACGTTTAAAACTTCTTTGAAATTAGTGCTGCCATCCTTTGGAATTTTAGTGATATAAATATCCAAACCACCTAAACCCGGCTGACCATCTGAGGCAAAGTATAATTCGTTATCATCAGAGATAAAAGGATAGGTTTCCCTGCCTTCGGTGTTAATGGCATCACCAAGATTTTCGGTATTGCCAAAACTCCCATCGTCGTTTATTTTTACTTTAAACAAATCCGATTGTCCACGAGTTCCGGGCATATCAGAAACAAAATATAATGATTTTTCGTCAGGTGATAGGGCAGGATGTGCCGTTTGATAACTGTCGCTGTTGAATGGAAGCGCTGTAATATTATCCCATTGACCTTCTTTATTTACAGTGGCTTTGTAAATTTTTAAAAGCGTTACCTTACTGGCATCATAACCTCTTTTGTCAAGGAAATTATTACGGGTGAAGTAAACTGTTTTTCCATCTTTTGTAAAAGTAGGAGTATCTTCATGGAATTTGGTATTTAATTTTTTGCCAAATTTACCAACGGCACCAAGAGAACCATCTTCTGCTATAGGAGAATCATAAAGATTGGTAAAGTACTGACCTGTCCAGGTGTGTATTCTTTTCGAGAAATTCCCTGTATCACGTGCAGAAGAAAATACTACTTTGGTTCCCATAAAGGTTGTACCATAATCGGAGTATTTTGAATTAATACCCGCATTTTCAATTTTATATCGACCCGAATTCTTTTTGATTTCGGCCAAATAATTTTTGTTTTTAGCAAAAATTTCCGCACGTGCGTCACTACCTTTTTTCTGGGCAAATATAGCCATCATAGCATCTGCTTTGTCATTTTCCTTTACAGCTTTAAGTGTTTGGGCAAAACGATAATAGAATTCAGGTTCTTGCTCCGGATTGGTTGCATAAAGTTCATCATACCATTTGTTTGCTTTTTCTAATTCAGCATTAAAATAGTAGGCATTACCTATTTTGAGCAGCATATCAGGTGACTTATATCCTTTTTCATAGATACGTTCGTAGGTTTTTATGGCATCGATATAAGCGTATTTTTCATACTCTTTATTACCTTTTGCTTCTGTCTTATTGACAACCTGGGAATAACTATTCACGCAAGTGAAAGCTAACAGTGCTAAATATGTAATTTTGTTTTTCATGATTTTGGGGTATTAGAAGAATCTAGGTGATACCATTTTACTAACTTTAGTGAACAACTCAAATCGCAGGAATACCTCATGAGAACCTGAGTTATATCTTCTTAATTGCGTTGTTTCCATGTCGTAACTGTAACCAATAAATAAACCATCGGTAATTTGAAAACCTGTCAGTGCACTTACTGCTGCATCCCAACGGTAAGCACCACCAAGCATTAACTTGTCAAAGAATAGGAAGTTGGCTGAAGCATCTACCTGTAAAG
>JAYURX010000060.1:0-2295 GCA_043755965.1 Flavobacterium sp.
TCCGTAAATGCGGTCGAATTCAAATTTGATTTCAAAAATTCGGAAGCCAAAGTGGTAGCCAAAGGTAAAATTCAAATCGGTTTGCTATGAAAATACTCATCACAGGCGGTGCATCAGGTTTGGGCGAATCTATTACCCGAGCTTTAGCAAAAGAAGCTAACAATACCGTTTATTTTACGTTTAGTAAATCTTTGGCGAAAGCCCAAAAATTAGAATCTGAATTCAAAAATGCTGTTGCCATCGCATGTGATTATGCAGATGAAATCGCTGTAAAAACTTTGGTAGAAAAAATCCCCGCGCTCGATTTAGATGTTATCATTTACAATGCGTATTCGGGTGATTATTTAAAAACCCATTTCCACAAAATAGAAACCGATGATTTTTTGACGGATTTTAAAGTCAATATCATGCCGGTTGTATCCTTAACGCAAGCAGCCATAAACACTTTTCGAAAGAAAAAAAGCGGTAAAATCATTACGGTTTTAACATCAGCTTTAGTAGAGGTTCCGCCGGTTGGTTCGGCGGTTTATACTTCTAATAAAGCTTATTTGGCCAAACTGACGCAAGTTTGGGCCAATGAAAACGCTAAATTCAATATTACTTCCAATTCGGTTTCGCCTTCGTTTATGGAAACTGCAATGACCAATTCAACTGACGAACGCGTTAAGGAGCAAATGATTGAGAACAATCCTGCAAAGCGATTACTGACTACAGAAGAAGTTGCTCAAGCGATTCAGTTTCTAGTAAATGACTCGACTCAAATCAACGGAAAAGATTTTGTGATTAACGCCGGTGCCGGTGACCAGATAAAATAAGAACGCTTATGGTTTTCAACTCTATTCCATTCGTTTTATTTTTTACCGCTTTCTTTCTGCTTTATTGGTTAGTTACCAATAAAAATTTGAAGCTACAAAATGGATTATTACTGCTTGGAAGCTATTTTTTCTACGCTTGGACCGATTGGCGATTGTTGTCGTTTTTAATTGGCATTTCGGCTTTGAATTACTTTTTGGGACTAAAAATTGAATCGGCAACCAACGAAAAAACCAAACGTGTTTTCCTTTACATAGGCTTACTTCAAGGCATCGGCGGATTGCTGTTTTTCAAATACTATAACTTTTTTGTCACTTCGTTTAACGATGCTTTTGAATTGATAGGAATTTCACTTGGTATAAACACTTTGAAACTTATAATCCCATTAGGAATCAGCTTTTTTACGTTTCGAACGATTAGTTATTTATTGGATATTGATAAAGGAAAGGCAACGGCTTGCAAAGATAGTATTGTCTTTTTTAACTATGTCGCTTTCTTTCCATCGATTTTATCAGGACCAATTGACAAAGCCAAAACCTTTATTCCGCAATTAGAAACTAAAAGAGAATTCAGTCATCATAATGCAGTGGATGGTTTGCGCCAGATTCTTTGGGGTTTGTTCAAAAAAGTGGTGATTGCCAATAATTGTGCGGTTATTACCAATGACGTTTTTGCAAATTATCAAAATCTGCCTGCGAGTTCGCTTTGGGTTTGCATGTTTCTATATACGATTCAAATCTACGCGGATTTCTCGGGTTATTCCGATATGGCGATTGGTGTCGCGCGATTACTGGGTTTTAAGATTACCAAAAATTTCGACTTTCCATTCTTTGCCCAAAACATAGCCGATTTTTGGAGAAGATGGCATATTTCGCTAACGAGTTGGTTAACCGAATACGTATTCACACCGCTGAGTATTTATTTCAGAGACTACGCCAATGTCGGTTTGATATTAGCTATTGTCATCAATTTTACGATTATCGGAATTTGGCATGGCGCTAATTGGACTTACATTCTATTCGGATTTTTACACGGTCTTTATTATATTCCTTTGATATTGAAAGGAACGATGAACAAGAAGAAAAAACTAGCCAATACCGGTATTAGGGAAGTCTTCAATATGCTCAAAACTTTCACTTTGGTGATGTTTACTTTTGTGATATTCAAAGCCACAAGTATTGCGGATGCGTTTAATTTTTACAAATATTTAGGTGCCAAATCGGTGTTGCAAATACCGGTTTTAAATGGGGTTTCTATAATTTATTTTGTGTCGATTTTGGTTTATATTTTATTCCTTTTTGTGATGGAATGGAAAGCCAAAACGAATGAACATGCTCTGGAATGCTTTGGAACAAACCTACCTAAATTAGTGCGTTGGTTGTTTTATTGTATGCTAATCATAATTATCTACTATTTTTCGAGTGCGGTTTCTAATCAGGATTTTATTTATCTGCAATTTTAAATGAAACCGTTTTTCAAAAA
>JAYURX010000061.1:0-5288 GCA_043755965.1 Flavobacterium sp.
TCAAATCATGATTACACAAACACAATCAGTACCTGGTCCTTTTTCAACCTATTTAGCAATTACTTCTTTTGGCATTGGAACACTTTTGCTAATCCTCTATTTACTATTCCCGGAAACGGTATTGCTAATATATGCGGGATATTGCTATGTTTTATTGGCAATACTAATCAATGGTATTATTTTTCTACACTTATTCTATCTATTCCTCATTCATCGTCTGAAAAGAGAGATCATCGCTATTCGCATGCTAATTCTTTTGGCTAATATTCCAATTTCATTACTCTATTTAAACATCGTATTACATACAACAAATTAATTCTAATATAAAACAATTAAAATCATGGAAAATTCAGAAAATCAAGAAACACAAGAAGAAAGAACTGGCTTCTTTCAATCTACAACCGCCAAAATGCTAATGGTAGGATTCCTAACTTTAGTCTTATTGATTCCCCTATTCTTTGTACAGGACTTAATTCGCGAACGTTCGCACCGAAAAACAGCAATGGTTGATGAAGTGACCAATTTATGGGGAAAAGACGTTTTATTTTATGGTCCAATTCTTAGAATTCCATACACAAGTTATGAAGCTTACAATGTTACAAATCCAAAGACAGGCGTAACAACTATTGAGAGAAAAGCAGTAAGCAATTATGCCTATTTTTTTCCAAATGAACTGAAAAATACCTCAAACATTAAGAAAAATGAATCGCTGAAACGCGGTATTTTTAACCATGTGGTTTTTACTGCAGATATGAATTTCAACGGAAATTTTACGCCTCCAAATTTCACAAAACTAGGGATTGCCGAAGAAAACATTCAATGGAACAAAGCTTCCATAATTGTAAAAACAACCAATTTAAAAAGCATCAAAAGCGAACTTAAAATCCAATTGAACAACGACAAGTTTTCTTTTGAGCCACAAAATAATGATAAAAGCGAAAGCGAATACAGCGTTTTGGCCACCAACAACTTTGATTACAAAACATTGGTCAATAAAGATAAAATCGATTTCAATTTTGGAATCACGTACAACGGAAGCAATAGTGTTAAGTTTATTCCAGTTGGAAAAATTACCACGGTGAGCGTAGATTCTGATTGGGAATCACCAAGTTTTGAAGGTTCATTTGCCGCAAGCGATACAACGAAAACCATTAACAATAAAGGATTTCATGCCGATTGGAAAATCCTGGACATCAACAGAACCTTTACACAGCAATATGTGAACGCATTGCCTGATTTGGATGATTATCAGTTTGGCGTGAAGTTAATCCAAACTGTGGACGAATACCAGCAAAATGAGCGTGCTTCTAAGTATGGATTTTTAGTGATTGGCTTGACCTTTCTGATTTTTTTCCTAATTCAATCCGTTAGCAAAATTAATATTCATATTTTCCAGTATTCTATGATTGGTTTAGCGCTGATTATGTTTTACACTTTGTTAATTTCAATTACAGAACACAGTACATTTAGTTTTGCCTATACCATTGCCGGAACTTCCGTCGTCGCCATGATAACGTTGTATTCTATTTCGATTTTGAAGAACAGAAAGTTTCCAATGTTCATCGCAATTGCGCTGTCCGTTTTATACACCTTTATCTATGTGATTATCCAAATGGAAGATTACGCCTTACTTGTAGGAAGCATTGGATTGTTTTTAATCCTTGGTGCAGTGATGTATTTTTCCAGAAAAATCGATTGGAGTAAATAAGTAAGTTTATAGTTTAAAAAGAAAAAAACCTGTTCAAATAGAGCAGGTTTTTTTATTAAAAATCATGAAGATTAATTTTCCAATCTTTGTTTTTATCATACCAAAGTTGTCCTTCAGAAACAGTCAACGGACAATCAAAATTATTGGTAAATAAACTTCCGGTTCCTAAACCCTGAGCCATCGAATTATTTTGCAAAAAAGTAAATTGGGCGATCGAGTTCAAACCGATATTACTTTCCAAAGCAGAAGTTATCCACCAGCCAATATTCAATTTTTCCGCAATCGAAATCCATTCCAATGTGCCACGAAATCCACCAATAAAACTTGGCTTCAAAACGATGTATTGCGGTCTGATATTTCGAAGTAAATCTTCTTTTTCTTCCTTTGTAAATACACCAATAAGCTCTTCATCCAAAGCTATAGAAATTTGGCTATTTTTACACAAGACTGACATCGTGTCAGTATGATTTTTTTTAATAGGTTGTTCAATGCTATGAAGTTTAAAACCAGCTATTTGATTTATTTTATTTAAAGCTTCATTTTCATAAAAAGCACCGTTAGCATCGACCCGAATTTCGATAGCGGTTTCATCAAAACTAGCTCTGATAAAGCGCAATAATTCCAATTCTCTGTCAAAATTTATCGCTCCGATCTTCAATTTTATACAGCTAAAACCTTGTGCAATTTTGTCCTCAATCTGGGCTTTCATAAACGCTTCATCGCCCATCCAAACCAATCCATTTATCGAAATGCTTTTAGTACTTTTTGTAAAATCAGAAGGAAATAAAACAAACGGATTTTCGCTTTTCAGGGACAGAAAAGCCATCTCAATTCCAAATTGTATTGATGGAAATTCTACTAATTCATCCCAAAGTTTTTGCTCGCCGAGATGAATATTTTGACACGCCCAATTTAATTTTTCTTCATAATCTGGTCTGTCATCTGAAGATAATCCACGCAGAATTCCGCACTCGCCTATTCCTTTTTTACCATCTTTTTCCAAGACGATAAACCAGGTTTCCTTTTCGGTTAAAATACCTCGTGAAGTTCCGGAAGCTTGTTTAAAATGAAGTACGTATTTAAAGTGCGACGCTTTCATTATTAAAGCGAAATGCTTTCTCCAATATCTAAAAGCATTAAGTCCTTACCGGCATGAAAGAATTTCTTTTTGGCTTCATCGTGATTGATAATTATAAAACCAAACGTATCATAATGACAGCCCAAAATCTTATCGCAATCCACAAAATCCGAAGCCATGATAGCATCTTCGATATCCATGGTAAAGTTATTTCCAATTGGGAAAATCGCCAAATCAAGCTTTGTCCGCATTGGAATGAGTTTCATGTCCATCGTAAGCGCTGTATCTCCGGCAACATAGATGTTTTTATGCTCACCTTCGATAACAAATCCACCGGGATTTCCACCATACGTTCCGTCAGCAAACGAACTCGAATGCACAGCAGCCACATATTTTACTTTTCCAAAATCGAATTGCCAGCTTCCACCATGATTCATTGGGTGGTACTGAAACCCTTTATTACCGTAATAAACCGCGGTTTCATAGCCGGAAACAATTACAGCGTTGGTATTCTTTGCAATTGCTTCAACGTCTAAAGTATGGTCATTATGAGCGTGTGTAAGCAAAATATAATCCGCTTTCAGGTTGTTTATCTCAATGTGCGCCGCCTTTGGATTACCCGTAATAAACGGATCAACAATAATATGCTTTCCGCTAACTTCAATTCCGATACAGGCGTGTCCGTAGAATGTGATTTTCATAACGCAGTTTTTAGTTAATCAGACATAATTAATAACCATGTCAGAAATAAAATAAATCAACCCCAATGCTAAAAGAACCGAAAGTAAAAAGGTACTTAGAGCAAGTTTTTTCAATTCAGGGTCCAAAAGTTTATGGTTCTTGTTCTTATAAACCGTAATTAGATGGCTAGTCAGAGGAAAATAAGCCACTAAAAAAAAGTAAATATCAAAGTTAAATTCTTCCGGATTTGCAGCGTCAATGTAGTAATCAAATAGTAGCATAAACGCCAATACCAAAACCATAGCTGAAATAATTAAGAAGAAATGATACTTTTTAGCCCAAGCTCCACCATTTTTAACCACTATGGTATTTTTTCCTGATTTTCTATCACTTTCTTCATCACGCATGTTATTTAAATTCAAGACACCTACACTTAGAAAACCAATCGCTGTTGCGGGCAGTAACAACAACCAGTCAATCTCTTTGGAAAACATAAAATAAACACCAAATGTGCTTACCAATCCGAAGAAAATAAAAACAAACACATCGCCATACCCACGATACCCATAAGCGCCTTTTCCAACCGTATAACGAATAGCGGAAGCAATGGCCAAAATCCCTAAAATCAAAAAGATAAAGGAGTATAACAAATAACTTTCCTTGAAGGCATAGTAGATTAATAAAACAGCAAAAATCAAAGTGATTACGGAGGTAATCACCATTGCCCTCTTCATTGCCTGAGGTGTAATCAGTCCGCTTTGAATAGTCCTTTTTGGACCAACCCTGTCATTATTATCTGTTCCTTTGACACCATCGCCATAGTCATTGGCAAAATTGGATAGAATCTGCAGGCCTAAAGTGGTCAATAAGGCAAAAATAACTATGTTCCAATTGAACATATTTTTTGACATGGCGTAAAAACTTCCCACAATAATCCCGGATACCGAAAGCGGTAAAGTTCTAACCCGTGCGGCTTCAATCCAGTGTTTCATAATTTAGATCTTTAGACTTCTTAGATTTTTAGATTCTATTTGCAATATTATGGCAGCCACTTCTTTTCAAAATTCGGTTTTCTCTTTTCCAAGAAAGCATCGCGTCCTTCTTTCGCTTCGTCAGTCATATAGGCTAATCTCGTCGCTTCGCCGGCAAAAACCTGTTGTCCCACCATTCCATCATCCGTTAAATTCATGGCAAACTTCAGCATTTTATCGAAGTCGGTGACTTCTCTAGAATCTCCTGCGCCCATTGATAAGCGGTATCTTCAAGTTCGGCATGCGGAATAACAGCATTGACCATTCCCATATCCATAGCTTCCTGGGCTGAATAATTTCTTCCTAAAAAGAATATCTCACGAGCTTTCTTTTGTCCAACCATTTTGGCTAAATACGCCGAACCATATCCTCCATCAAAACTCGTTACATCAGCATCAGTTTGCTTAAAAATTGCATGCTCTTTACTGGCCAACGTCAAATCGCAAACCACATGTAAACTATGTCCGCCTCCAACAGCCCAACCAGGAACAACACAAATTACCGCCTTGGGCATAAAACGAATTAATCGTTGTACGTCCAAAATATTCAAACGATGATACCCATCATCGCCTACATAGCCCTGATGACCGCGAGCTTTTTGATCTCCGCCTGAGCAAAAAGACCAAACACCATCTTTAGAACTTGGACCTTCTGACGAAAGCAAAACCACGCCAATAGAAGTGTCTTCCTGAGCATCTTGAAAAGCCTGTAATAATTCACTGGTTGTTTTCGGACGAAATGCATTGCGAACATCGGGACGATTGAAAGCTATTCTCGCAACGCCATTGCA
>JAYURX010000062.1:0-2284 GCA_043755965.1 Flavobacterium sp.
TATGCTTGTCAATTATTGAGTTCTAAAGATAGCAAAAAGTTCAATATCCTAATGTTGGGAACTGGAAGTCGAACACCAATACTAACGGTTACTATCAGCTTTGCACTGCAATCACAATATCCGTCTGTAGTATTTGATTACAGTTATAGATCCCGGTTCTGTTACTTTTATTTCATTATCAGTCAAAATTAAAGTCCTTTCCGGAACGGTTTGGCCCATTGGATAGATACTGTATGTGCCATCGTCCTCCTTCACCCACACCCATTCAGTGCGCGAGACATAGCCGGAACAATCTTCATTCGAAAAATAAGTTTCAGTGACGAATTTGTAATTGCCGCCTATCATCTCTAAAGCTTGGCTACCACATTGACCGTTTATTTCATAGTTGTAAACAGCATTTTCATATTCCGCCTTGTATATCATCCATTTTCCTACTAGACCATCAACAGGAGGAGCATCTCCGCTACTACAGGATAAGGTTATAATCGTAAAGATAAAGAGTATGGCTTTTTTCATATTGTTAGTGACATTTTTAATGTTTAGTTGTAAAGATATCAAAATTTCAATTTAGTAATTTCCGTCTAAGACCCGAGACCGCCGATCGAACGGAGCGAAGCTAAAGATAAAACCAGCCATTGCGCAAAACCGATGTTACCTGCATGTTCTTATGATTCTATCTAACTAATCAACAAACTACAAACTTACCTTGTAGCATAATCACTTACAGACGTCAATTGCAGTGGAAAAAAGTCCAGCGTGTTTTTCATTTGAATTTCACTTCCATTTATTACTCCCAACGTCAACGCTGCGAAGGATTCACTTAATGGGTCTTGAGCTCCGTCTCTCTGTGCTTGTATTGCTTCTTCCGGTACAAATTGGAGCTCAAACTTTTTCCCTTTGGCCGACTCAAAAACATTCACTACTTCAAGCGGACTTAATGCCTCTGGTCCACCCAGCTCAATAATTTTATTCTTAGCCGCAGGATTATCTAATGAAGCTACAGCAAATGACGCTACATCTTTTATAGCTATCCAAGAAACCTTGTTCGTTCCAGCTCCATATATAGTGGCTTTGGCATTGAGATAATCAAACCCTAATATTGGGCTTAACCATACCTCCATAAAATAGGTTGGTTGCAAAATGGTATAGTTCAACCCACTTTCAGAAAGATTTTTTTCTACTTTTCGCTTGGCTGTTTGTAGAGGAGATTCACCAGGCATAGCACAAAATGAAACATATATAAATTGAGTTACGCCTGTATTTATAGCAGCACTAATTAAATTAATTTGCCCTTCATCATCCACTGTTTGAATGGAATCACCTTCCTGCCTTGACAAAGTTGAGGAAACAGTTGAAATAATTGCTGAAACTCCAAGTAAAGCACTTTCTAAAGAAGACTTATCTTTCAGATCTCCTTCTACAATTTCAACACCTAAGTCTCTCAAATGAGCTACTTTATATGCATCTGATGTGGAACGCACCAAAGCTTTTACAATTTTATTATTTCCCATTAATTGTCGGCAGATTTCACTACCTAAAAACCCAGTTGCACCTGCTACAAGTACAACTGATGAATTGTTAGATTTGCTCATATAGTTTGATTTAATTTTTGTTAGTCTTTACCATTACTGTGTCATTATAATGCTCGCAGTATTTATAGGCTTTCAAGTAGGTGCCGCAGATTTTAGCAGTGGCGACTTTTTTATAATTAGTTCTAAAGATAAAATAAATTTTCAACTTTGTAATTTCCGGCTAAGACCCGAGACCGCCGGTCGAACGGAGCGAAGCTAAAGATAAAACTAACAATTGCTACAAACGGCTGTTATATGCCGTTTTTATGTGTCAAGAAAATCCCATTCTTCTCCATTTGCCCAACGCAAGGCTGATAATTTACCATTTATCATTCCCCATTCAAAATCATCCCACATTAAATTCTCTTTTCCAAATTGATTCTCAATAAATTTTGCCGATTGTTTTGCATGTTTCCATATTTCATCAACTACTGTATATCGAGATTTCATAATATCATAATCTTCCCGTTTTATAATTTTAATTTCTCCAGAAAGAATTCTAGCTTCATAAATTTTGTGTCTGTTATACCATATTTTTTGCTCTAATTCTCTTTCAACTGATAAGACTTCACTCAATTGTCGCGGTTCAGTTTTCCAATCATTTTCTAGTTCAAAATTTTCAATTAATACTGGATTTATTGAATTAAGTGCTTCAGATAAATTTATAAAATAAAAAGATTTATTTGAATCAAAATACTCTGATAAATCTTCAT
>JAYURX010000063.1:0-2279 GCA_043755965.1 Flavobacterium sp.
ACAAAAACTTTATACATTTGTACTATGATTTTTAATAAAGATACAGCCGAAAAAACAGCCGAATTGCTTTTACAAATAAATGCAATTAAATTGAATCCAAAAAATCCTTTTACATGGGCGTCGGGTTGGAATTCTCCGATTTATTGCGACAACCGACTCATACTGTCTTTCCCGGCGATAAGAAATTTTGTACGCGAAGAGTTTTGTAAGCATATTGAGAAAGAATTTGGCAAACCTGACGTAATTGCAGGCGTTGCAACCGGAGCTATTGGCATCGGAATGCTCGTTGCCGAATACATGGGATTGCCTTTTGTCTACGTTCGTCCTGAACCAAAAAAACACGGAAGGCAAAATCAAGTGGAAGGCTTTTTACAAAAAGGGCAAAACGTAGTAGTCGTTGAAGATTTAATCAGCACCGGGAACAGCAGTTTGTTAGCTGTTGAAGCCTTGAAAGAGGCCGGAGCAAATGTCAAAGGCATGGTGGCTATCTTCACGTATGGGTTTGAGGTGGCAAAGGAAAATTTTAAAAATGCCAACGTCGAGTTAAATACCTTAGCTGATTACGAACATTTATTACATTTGGCTGTTGCCAAAAATTATATCACCGAAAAAGAACTTAAAACGTTGCAGGAATGGCGGGAGAGTCCGTCGACATGGAATGTATAAAAAAAGAATATAGAATATAGAACAAAGAAGATAGAAGTTAATTTGACAAGGGAAAAGTCTATTTTCTATTCTCTATTTGCTATTCTCTCAACTCGAAACTCGAAACCTTAAACCCGAAACCATGAACTTAGAAAGCCCAAAAATCACAGTAGCAAAATCAGCTCAACATATATTTGAGTCGTTAACCGACGTAAAAAACTTTGAAAAACTAATGCCCGAAAACATTGCCAAGTTTGAAGTGTTGGGTGATGATATTTTCAACTTTGGCCTAAAAGGAATGCCGGAAATCAAATTGAAGATGAAGGAAAAAACGTCTCCTTCTAAAGTGGTTTTAGCTGCGGCAAGCGATAAATTACCTTTTACACTAACTGCCAATATTGATTCTGTTTCTGATTCGTCCAGCGCAGTGCAATTGCATTTTGAAGGCGATTTTAATCCCATGATGGCAATGATGATTAAAGGACCAATCTCAAAGTTTATTGAGACGCTGGCCGAGAATATGAGTAAACTGTAAAACACTCCTTTTTCATTCCCTCGAATGCGGGAAACCCATAAATAAAAAGAGCGACGTTTCGTCGCTCTTTTTATTTTAAAACTATGTCATTTCGAACGGAGTGAGAAATCACATTACGATTATAAACAGTACTCTAGGTGATTCCTTTATTCAACAGCCGTTAGTCTTTTATCAACAACGCGTTCCATATAGTCCTGCACAAAAACCTTACACCTCAACTCCACTAAATCCATCGCAGCGTTTCGTTTCGAAATTAAATTGTGCTCCATTCCTTTGTCAGCAGCAGCATAAAAGCCAATCGCTTTCTTCCCATCAAAGGTGCAGATGTAATCACCGCTCATAAACTGGTACATATTCGAACCATATTTAATGACAAAAGGTGCTACCTGTTTTTCGTTAATCAAGCTCCTGCCCCAACTGCGGAAAGGTTTTTTGTACCCAATCATATCCAAAAGCGTGGGGTATATGTCGATTTGATTTGCCCAGTCATTGTTTACGCCAACGTATTTCTTATCCGGTGAAAAGAACAAAATCGGAACCGTATGCTTATTAAATTCCTTTCTATATTCATCGTAGGCAATCGTATTCCCGTGATCGGCTACCAAAACAAAAATGGTGTTTTTATACCAAGGTTCTTTTTTGGCTGCTGCAAAAAATCGCTTTAACGCCATATCGGTATAACCAATACACTGATTGATATCTACCTTTCCTTTTGGGAATTTACCTTCATATTTAGCTGGGATTTTATACGGCTCATGGGACGAAACCGTAAACATAGTTCCCATAAAGGGCTGTTTTTTTTGTGACAATGTTTTGTTGAAAAACTGGAAGAAAGGTTCGTCCCATATTCCCCAAACGCCATCAAAATCGGCATCATTATTATATTCGTTTTTCCCATAATAGTGGTCATAGCCCAATATGTTTCCGAATCCTAAAAATCCCATCGAACCATTGGGTGCACCGTGAAAAAATGAAGTATCATACCCTTGACTTTTTAAGGTCGAGACCAGTGACTCAATTTTCTGCTTTGGATAGGGCGAAGATGTAAACGCATTTTGAAACGACGGAATTCCGGCAATCACGGAAGACATGCCGTGAA
>JAYURX010000064.1:0-2270 GCA_043755965.1 Flavobacterium sp.
GATATGGAAATCTGGAGAAGAAGAGTAATCGTTGCGGACGATGATCTGGATTTAGAAAATGAAGAAATTACATTAACAGAAGCAAGAAAAATCGAAGCCGATTTTGAAATTGGAGAAGAAGTTTCTGAAGAAGTAAAATTAATTGATTTGGGAAGAAGAGCTATTTTAGCTTTGCGCCAAAATTTGATTTCAAAGATTCACGAACACGATAACACCAATCTTTACAAACAATTTAAAGATTTAATCGGCGAAATTTATACTGCAGAAGTACACCATGTGCGTCCAAGAGTTGTTATTTTGATTGATGACGAAGGAAACGAAATTGTTTTACCAAAAGAAAAACAAATTCCATCTGACTTTTTCCGTAAAGGAGACAACGTTCGTGGAATTATCGAAAGCGTTGAACTGAAAGGAAATAAACCGCAAATTATCATGTCGAGAACGGCTGATAAATTTTTGGAAAAATTATTCGAACAGGAAATCCCGGAGGTTTTTGACGGTTTGATTATGATTAAAAACGTAGTAAGAATTCCAGGTGAAAAAGCAAAAGTAGCGGTGGATTCTTATGATGACAGAATTGATCCTGTTGGAGCCTGTGTGGGTATGAAAGGTTCCAGAATTCACGGAATTGTTCGTGAACTTGGAAATGAAAATATTGACGTAATCAACTATACTTCCAATTTGCAGCTTTATATCACAAGAGCATTAAGCCCTGCAAAAGTTTCTTCGGTTAAAATCGATGAAGAGAAAAAAAGAGCTGAAGTTTTCTTGAAATTAGAAGAAGTATCCAAAGCAATTGGTCGTGGTGGACACAACATCAAATTAGCTGGACTTTTAACAGGTTACGAATTAGACGTAATAAGAGAAGGTGCTGCGCTTGAAGAAGATGATGTTGAATTAACAGAGTTCTCAGACGAAATCGATGGATGGGTAATTGACGAATTTGCAAAAATCGGATTGGATACGGCAAGAAGTATCCTGAATCAGGATGTTGCCGATTTAGTGAGAAGAACCGATTTAGAAGAAGAAACCATTTTAGAAGTAATAAGAATATTGAAAGAAGAGTTTCAGGACTAATCGTTTAACGCAAAATAGATAACATTAATAAGATTTTATGTCTGAAGGAAATATTAGAATTAATAAAGTTTTAAGGGAATTAAATATTTCTTTGGAAAGAGCTGTGGATTATCTTAAGGATAAGGGCATTGTCATTGAGGCAAGTCCAAACACAAAAGTTTCCGATGATGTATACTCTATTCTTTGCGGACAGTTTGCCGGTGACAAAGGGAATAAAGAAGCTTCGAAAGGAGTAAGTGAAGAAATTAGAAAAGAAAAAGAAGCGCTTCGGGTTGAAAGAGAAAAAGAAATCGAAGACAAACGCAAGCAGGAAGAAGAGCGTCAACAACAACAAGAGTTGATTAAAGCCAAAGCAACGATATCGGCTCCTAAACAAGTTGGAAAAATTGACTTAGAACCTAAAGCACCAGTTGCTACGGTTCAAATAACAAAACCAGCTCAAGAAGCAAAACCGGTTGTTGGCTCGAGCGTCAGCGAAGAGGCGAAGCAAAAGAAAGAAGTTAGTGCTAAAAAAGAAGAAGCGCCAAAAGCCGCTCCAAAAGAAGAAAAAGTGGCGGAGCCAGCTGCTGAAGAGCCAATTGACGAAACACATACAACTCAATATCAGAATCTTACCGGACCAATCTTAACTGGTCAAACAATAGATTTAGCGCAATTTAATAAGCCCAAAAAGAAAAAAGAGGAGTTTAAAAAAGACGCTGCTAAACCAGCTACTCCGGCAACTGGGCAAACTGCCCAACAAGCTGCGAATGCGAATGCCAACAAAAATAAAAGAAAGAGAATTCCGGGCAAGCCAGAACCAGGGAAACCTGTTGTTGGTGGCGGAGGCGGAGGAAATGCTTTTGGACCTACTAAACCAGGTGGAGCTAAACCAGGCGGTGGCGGGTTCCAAAAAGGAAATCGTCCTGCGATAGTTCAAAAAGTGGAGCCAACGGAAGAAGAAGTTAAAAATCAAATTAAGGAAACTTTAGAGCGTTTACAAGGAAAAGGAAACAAATCTAAAGCGGCAAAATACAGAAGAGACAAACGTGATACGCACCGTCAACGTTCGGAAGACGAACAACAAGCAATAGACGAAGGAAGCAAAACTATTAAAGTAACGGAATTCGTTACTGTAGGTGAAGTAGCAACCATGATGGATGTGCCTATTACAAAAGTAATCGGAACCTGTATGTCACTTGGAATCATGGTAA
>JAYURX010000065.1:0-2270 GCA_043755965.1 Flavobacterium sp.
GAAGAGAAAAAGATTTTAAAGGATTTTTCTAATTTATTGGAGAATCACTTTAACCAAGCCCAACATGTTTTGTGTGGTCATAATGCTAAAGAATTTGACATTCCGTTTATTGCCCGAAGAATGATAATTAATCAAATTGCTATTCCGAACAAACTAAATTTATTTGGTAAAAAGCCATGGGAAATTCCACATCTGGACACTTTGGAGTTGTGGAAATTTGGCGACTACAAACATTTTACATCGTTAAAACTATTGACTAAAATTCTCGGAATTCCATCTCCAAAGGGCGATATCGACGGAAGTCAGGTTGCACACGTTTATTACGTCGAAAAAGACATTGATAGAATTGTAATTTATTGCGAGAAAGATGTTATTGCCGTGGCACAAATCTTTCTCCGACTGCGAAGAGAAGATTTATTGATAGATGAGGAAATTATTCATGTATAAAAAAGCCCTGAGTAAATCAGGGCTTTTTTTAGTTTTAATTTCTTCTCAAGACTATTTTTTTAGTGACTGAACCTAAATCATTTTCGATATTAACCAAATAAATTCCGTCCTGAAGATTTTCAATTCCGAAAGAGGTATTAACCTGATTGGTTTCTTTCGTGAGAATTTGTCTTCCTTGTATATCGTATAAATTTATGGTTGCCTTATCTGTTAAAGTAGGAATATTCACGTTTATAATACCTTTAGTTGGATTTGGATAAACACTACTGCTTAAGATAGGATTTGTAACGACAGATAAAGCGGCTTCAACTCTACATAAGTTAATGCTGAAGCTATCAATAGTTCCCCCATCCTCATTATTATGATCATAAACCCGTAAAATCCATTCCCCATCTGCTGGCAACGTATTCAGAGCACTTAAAGGATCAACAGGCGCAATGTTTCCTGACACGGCAGGGTTTCCACTACATGCCGCAAGTCCACCATCATCATCCATCGTAGCGCTTATATTCATATTATCTCCGCATGGTAAATCCAATAAAGTAATAACAGGACTTCCAATAGAAGCCGGACCTTCAAGAGTTACTGTTATGTCTCCAATCCACGTATGTGTAATACCGATGTTAACATTAATATCTCCAATAGTAAATCCTCCAGTAATAGTTAATGGAACTGTGGCTTCAGAGTTTGGCACTGTAGCAATAAAATTATTTGAAAAATCAGTTGCGATAAAAGTCTGGTCGCAGGATAATGTACCCGTATCAAATGAATAAACAACAGCATTTGCCGCAACACCGGAACCACAATTATTAGAAGGAGTTACTCTCCAATAATATCTGGTTGCCTGATTTAATCCCGTAAGATTGTATTCATTAAAAGTTACAACATCGTCAATTACAAAACTTGTAAAGTCTGGAGACAATGAAACTTGAATGGTATACGATAAAGCGTTGGCCTGACTATTCCACATTAAATCTGTAGAAGTTGACAATCCTGTTTGACCATTAGTTGGGCTTTGCAAAGCAATTTGTTGGAAAGTTCCATTGAAAACACGTAACGATTTATATCTTGTCTCTACATCAGTAGCACTAGTTCCTCTAATTCCAACAAAATATTCATTAGGATTAATATTTGTTAAACCCGAGATTGTCATTGTAACTGTTCCGTTTGCACTTAATGATGCTGGCGAAAATGAAGCGGATGCCCCAGTCGGCAAATCAACAGCAGAAAAAGTCGTTGTTCCGGCTCCGGTTTGTGTATAATTAAAAGTATACACGGCATTTTGATTTGCGCAAACAGTCAAATTATCTGACGTTGAGTTGATTGCGAAAGACGAATTTGTTCCAGTAATTACAAGAGAATATTTTTGATTTCCTGTTACCAAAGTCCCTTTAGAGCTAACTGTGATAGTATATTGTCCAGCAGTTGGGGCATCAATTTTTACTTGTTCTACGTTATCAACCGAATTATCGGCTGTTCTTGTTGATGGAGAACTTGGGTCTGGGTTTATTTTCCAAGGGAAATAAGTTGTGGTGTTTCTTGTAATTCTAATGTCTAAATCGTTTACCAATGCCGGTGTTGTATCGTTTGCAGGTAAAGTTCCGTTATTTGGCGTACCCGGAAGGTCTGTCCAAGTAATGGATGCAATTAACGGTGTTGTTCCATTTGAATTCACATTCATTGTGAAAACTTGTGCCGTATTTAAATTCTCTTCTGAAATCCAGGAAGTTAGTCCATTGGCAGCTATAGTCTCTACTGCTTTTTTTGCATTTAATAGTCCCCAACCAAAAACAGCATCCGGACCAACATCACCTGCATCATCC
>JAYURX010000066.1:0-12840 GCA_043755965.1 Flavobacterium sp.
CTAACGAAGAAGAAAAAACTTTTGCCCCCGACTTTTGGAACAATCCAAAAGAAGCTGAAGTGATTGTTCAAAACCTGCGCTCAAAGAAAAAATGGGTGGAAGATTTTGAAAAAGGCAATGCCATGGCAGAAGAACTTCAAATCATTTACGAATTTTTCAAAGATGGTGACGCTTCTGAAGAAGAACTCGATGCGCATTTTGAGCTTACCAATACCCATATTGAAAATCTGGAATTCCGGAATATGCTTTCTGATGAAGGCGATAGATTGAGTGCAGTGGTTCAGATAACTGCCGGTGCCGGTGGAACAGAAAGTTGTGATTGGGCTTCGATGCTGATGCGGATGTACATGATGTGGGGCGAAAAAGAAGGCTATAAAATTAAAGAACTCAACTTTCAGGAAGGCGATGTAGCCGGAATAAAAACGGTAACCTTAGAATTTGAAGGCGAATATTCCTTTGGGTATTTAAAAGGCGAAAATGGTGTGCATCGACTGGTGCGTATTTCTCCTTTTGACAGTAATGCCAAACGACATACTTCTTTTGCGTCGGTATATGTGTATCCATTGGTGGATGACAGCATTGAAATTGACATTAATCCCGCGGATATTGAAATCACGACTTCACGCTCGAGTGGTGCCGGTGGGCAAAATGTGAATAAGGTCGAAACCAAAGTCCAGTTGGTGCACAAACCGACCGGTATTCAGATTCAGTGCTCGGAAACACGTTCGCAGCAGGATAACAGGCAACGCGCTATGCAAATGCTGCGTTCTCAATTGTACGAAATTGAATTAAAAAAACAGCAGGCACAACGCGCCGATATTGAAGCCGGAAAGATGAAAATAGAATGGGGTTCCCAAATCAGGAACTATGTGATGCAGCCTTATAAATTGGTGAAAGACGTACGTACAGGCTATGAAACCAGTGATGTGGATGGCGTTATGAATGGCAATATCGATAAATTCTTGAAAGCGTACCTGATGATGATGGGTCAAAAGGAGGAGTAACGCTCCGTTGCACTGAGCTTTAGATACGCTTCGCTCTTAGATTATTAGAATCGCCACGAAGCTTAGACTTTAAAAAATCTAATAATCTAAGAGGCATAGCCGTATCTAACTATCTATTTATTTAACTTTCCTTTTTAGGAAAATCAAATTCATTTTGCTTTATTTGAACAATTAACTAAATACTACTATGAAATCATTCTCCATTCAGGAAATCAATACTATTTTGCATGGCGAAATTGTTGGCACCACTTCTTGTAAAATAACAGCTCCGGAACAATTAGAGGCAGCGGCTGACACCGAAATTTCATTCATTGGAAACAAAAAATACGAGAAATTTTGGGCAGCTTCCAAAGCCTGCGTCGCTGTGGTCAATCAGGATATTTCTATTGAACCTGGTGAAAACCGCGCTTTTATAAAAGTTAAGAATGCCGACTTGGCGATGTCACAAGTTTTGGAACTCTTTGCTCCGCCTCCGCCCGTTTTTGAAACTGATATTCATCCAACCGCAGTTATAGACAAATCGGCAACTATAGGAAATGGTAGCAGAATTGGTGCGGGAAGTTACATTGGACCGAATGTCCAACTTGGAGAAAATGTTACAGTTTATCCAAATGTTACCATTCTTGACGAATGCAGCATAGGAAAAAATACAGTTATTTGGTCGGGAACTGTTATTCGGGAACGCTGTCATGTTGGTGCGGATTGCATATTGCATCCCAACTGTACTATTGGTGCTGATGGCTTTGGGTTTAGACCATGTCCGGAAAAAGGTTTGGTAAAAATTCCGCAAATTGGAAATGTAATCATTGGAAACAATGTTGAAATTGGTGCCAACTCCTGCGTTGATCGAGGAAAATTCAGTTCAACCGTACTGGGTGATGGCTGCAAGATTGATAATCTGGTACAAATTGGCCATAACTCCAAGCTTGGTAAATTCTGCATCATGGCTGGAAATTCAGGTTTGGCTGGTTCGGTAACTTTAGGAAACGGAGTTATTGTTGGCGGAAGCGCTTCTATAAAAGATCACTTAACTATTGGCGATGGTGCAATTGTTGGTGCCGGTTCCGGAGTAGCTGCAGATGTTGAAGCAGGAAAAGTTGTCCTCGGCTACCCCGCTATTGATGCCCGTGATGCCCTCAAACAATGGGCAATTTTAAAAAGATTGGTGAAAGATTCAAATAAATAATTTCAAAATTTTGACCCGAGCGTAAGCGAACGGACGTTAGTAATTTTAAATTCTGAATTGAAAAACTTGAAAAACAATTTAAAATTTATAATTTAAAATTCATAATTATAACATATATTTGCAACGAGGATTCCGAAAGGGAGTTACACCTCACCGCACTAGTCGATCGCTCCAGATCGACTTTTGTATTTTAAAGAAAAGCAAAAGCCCGAAGCTGAAACCAGTTCCGGGCTTTTTGGTATATCCCGTTAGGGATTTAATATTAGTAGAGAATCAATAAACTACAAATCAAATCCCGTTAGTGATGATATTCAAATTGAACAATTAAGAAGATGTCATCCCTAACGGGATTTCTTACTATGTTGTTTAGTTTTTTTACCCATATTAAATCCCTAACGGGATTATAGTAGCATACAACATTTAAAGCACTTCCTTTAAGAAGTCTAACATTGCTATCCAGGAACGTTTATCGGCTTTTTCATTATAGGCAGCTCCTTTAGAATTATCATTTCCAGCTGTTTTTTCTGTAAAGGCATGCACCGCATTTGCATAATAAACCATTTGCCAATCGGCTTTAGCTGTACGCATTTCATTTTGGAATTTTTCAATGTCTTCCTTTGGAACGTACTTGTCATCTGCTCCGTGGAGAATCAATACTTTTGGAGTAATTAAATCAATAGTTCTGGTTTCATCACGATTCAAACCACCGTGAAAGGAAACAATGCCTTGGACTTTCATATTGGCTCTAGCTACTTCAACTGCACCTGTTCCACCAAAGCAATAACCAATTACCACAATTTCGTCCGGATTGGCTCCTTGTTTGACCAATTGGTCCAAAGCTAACTGTATACGGGTTTGATATTCCTTTATGCTTTTTTTGAAATAGCCTGCGTTTGCTCCAGCTTCCTTTGAATTTGTTGGACGTTGGTCAACACCATAAATATCAGCTATGAAAGATTGATAACCCATATCTGCCAATTTGTGGGCAACTTCTTTTTCGTGGTTTTGGATTCCCATCCAAGCAGGAAGGATTAAAACACCGGGTTTGCCCTTCAACTGTTGTGCCGGTACAATAGAAAGTCCGCTTAAAATCTGACTGCCATCTTTGTATTCAACTGCCTTAGGTTGGGCGAAAGATTGGAAAGCAATCATTGTAAAAACAAATAGGTAAGTGATTCTATTTTTCATTGTATAGGTGTTATGTACACTATAAAAGTAAAAAATAAAGCAATAAACAGTTGTTAAGCAAACAATAAATTATATTCCGATTTCAACCTGAAAGCGCAGATACCAATTATTTTTGGTAGTGCCGTCATAGAAATCTAAAGTATCAAATGTCAATTCGGTTTGAAGTTTAAAGGAATGTTCCCAAATATATTTTGTAACGCCAACACTATATTCTTTGGTATTTGGCGAAAATGCTTTGATATCAGCTCCAACTTTCTGGATAGAATATCTTCCGATGAATTCGTAATTGGAACGCAGATTATAACTTAGTTGATAGTCAAATCCGTTACCAACAAAGGCATAATTGCTTTCGGTACTATCATCCGGATTAAAAGTCACCGCATTCTCATTGGTCGTTCTCGACATATAACTCATCATGGCAGCCCAACCATTGTATTTAAACATCGCATCCAACAAAACCGATTTCATGGTTTTTCGTTTAAACAAATCATTACCAAGCTGGCCTTGCGTTCGCTGTGCGTGGTTGTTTTGTTGAAATGCTGCGGAAAGCATAAGTTTTGGTTTTTTTTCACGTAGAATATCACCTTCAAAATAGGTTCCGTCTTTGGCAAATGCACCAAAAGGCAAAAGTTCTATCTTTCCAGTAAAGGCAATTCCGTCGTCACCTTTTCCTGTTTGGTTTCTTCCTTCACCTCCGGTAATAGCAGTCTTGAAATTATACGAGAATTTATCCTCAAATTCATTAATGTTATGCACCTGAAAACCAAAGTCTCTATCAATAGTAAATTTTGCGTTATTGATTGTTCTATCGGTTAACTGCAACCCTCCGGATGAATTCACACGCTGACGGTTTCCGGGTAATTTTGTTTGTCCGAAAGTGATATTCCAATTCTTGTTTGGCCTGTAAAAAATCACCGCGTCGCGAATAATGTTAATATTTTCACCATCTTTTATTTCGCCAACTTCTTCGGGAGCAAACGATAATTGAATAACATAAAGGAATTTTGGATTACCTACATAACCATCAAAACGCAAACGCAAACGGCGCACCTGTCCATCGTATGCTCCATTTTCACGTTCTTCCTTAAGATACGTTACCCTGTTCTGCATCCTAAACCTGATGTTTAGCTGAAATAAACTGTCGGGCGATGTAATCCCAATTCCTTTTCCGAAACTGTAATATGGTAAAGCCGATAATTTTATATCGTTATCATGTTTGGTTTGCTGAATGGTTACTTGAGAATAAATAGAAACAGTAAATAGCAATAATAGTAATTGCAGTAAATTTTTCATTTGGTTAGTGTGTGTTGTTGTCTACAAAAGTAAGAAATCTGAATTAGTATTAAAATAAAAAAACCGACAGCACAACTATCGGTTTTATAATTCAGAATATTATTTTTTCTTTTTAGATTTTGATTTTTTCTTTTTTGAATCTTTCTTTTTTGCTTTTGCCTTTTTTGCTTTCTCTTTAGCTTTGGCTTTTTTCTTCTTTTCCTTGTCCTTAGCTTTTTGCTTCTCTTTTTTAGCTTTTTCTTTTTTCTTTGCTTTTTCCTTTTTTTCTTTTTCTTTTGCTTTCGCTTTTTTGGCTTTTTCTTTGTCCGAATCTTTCATAGTTTCTACATTTTCTTCATTGGAAGATGTAGTTTTTTCTACAATTGCTTCCGGTTTAACTTCCTTTTTTACTGCTGGTGTTGCAGGTCTGGTTCTGGAACGCGTTGGTGTCGCTTTGGGTTTTTCCTCCGACTCTTTTACTTCGGTTGCGGTAACTTCCGGATTGGAATTTGTATTCGTTTCCGTATTTGATTCAACTTTATTTTCTCCGGCAACAGTATCTTTCTTTGCGACAACTCTTCTCTTTATCATAATATTATTTTGTTTATTTAAAATTTGTGTTAATTAAATGTAAATTTTATATTAACAAAAATACCATTTAAAGTAATTCCCCAATGTTAAGTTTTCATTTCAACCGAAAACTTAACATTGGAAACCTGCGAAGCCTTGTTACCAAAAGGATTGAGAAAACCAGTAAAAAAAATAACTCAATAAAAAAACTCCTAATGACGGATCAATAGAAGTTTAATTTATAAGTGAGTTATTTGTTATTATATAAACATCTTCAATAAGTAATATAATAAACCTGCAATTAAGGCCGAAACAGGAATGGTCAAAACCCATGCCCAAAGAAGTTTAACTGTAACTCCCCATCGAACCGCAGAAACCCTTTTTGTTATACCTACTCCAATAATGGATCCTGTAATGGTATGGGTTGTAGAAACTGGTATTTTAAAATGCTCTGTTGAAAATAAGGTCAAAGCTCCGGCCGATTCCGCAACTACACCTTCAAAAGCGGTTACTTTCGTAATTTTAGAACCCATTGTTTTTACAATTTTCCAACCACCGCTCAGCGTTCCTAAAGCAATAACGGTATAACAAGTTAACGGAATCCAAGTTGGCATATTAGATGCTATTCCTTTATCTTCATCGGGAAGAACTACATTCAAATCCAACCAACCCGTCGACATATCAACATTCGGATTCATTCTTAAATATACTGCAACCGCTGCAGCAATAATTCCCATTACTTTTTGAGAATCATTACCACCATGTCCTAAACTAAAAGCGGCAGATGATAATAATTGCATTTTCTTTAAAACCTTTTCCGCTTTGGCAGTTGAAAAACTACTGAAAACTAAATTAAAAATAGCTAAACTAAAGAAAATAATTGCCACTAAAAACCATTTGATATTAGCTGGTTCGGTTACAATACTCCAAAAATGACTTTCAAATCGTGGTTTTTTGATTGCCTCATAAGAAACCATTACAGAAGACATGAACCAAATCACAAGTAACATCAAGATTACAGTAACAATTTTTGGATAAATGTTTTTCTTAGAAGAATACATCATCCAAAGGGAAATAAAATAAGAAATAATCATTCCCAATAAAGGCGCAAATACAATAAATAATATTACAATCATTACACCAGACGGCAACAACTCTCCTTCTTTAGCCTGATTAATCCAATTGACAATTTTAAAACCTGCATGTTCGGGGTCAGTTACATCTCTAAAACCATGAGCTATAGCTGCGCCGGCAAATCCACCAATAAGTGTATGTGAAGATGACGAAGGAATTCCTTTCCACCAAGTTAATAGATTCCAAATAATAGCCGCAATAACACCCGCTAAAATCACAACTAAATCTATGCTACTTGTATGCGCGGTTTTGGCAACAGTATCTGCAACTCCGAACCCAAAAACCCAATACGCCATGAAGTTAAATACCGCAGCCCAAAGCACCGCTTGAAAAGGTGTTAAAACCTTTGTAGCTACTATGGTAGCAATGGAATTGGCCGCATCGTGAAAACCATTGATGTAATCGAATACTAAGGCAAGAATGATAATAACTATTAGTAATGTCATAAATTTTAAATTAAAATTCAAATCTCAAATTCCAAATCCCAACTAATTGTATTTCTAAATTAGGATTTGGAATTTAAAATATTGGAATTTACATTAGTTAAGAGTGTTTAACTGAAATCTGTTCCATTACATTCGAAACGCTTTTACACTTGTCAGACGCCATTTCCAAGGCAGAAAGTACCTCTTTATATTTGATAACGTTTTTAGCATCCGTTTCATTTTCAAAAATGTCAGCAACAGCTTTGTCAAATACCGAATCTGCCTTACTTTCTAACTTATTTATTTTTTTGCAGGTATCCTTAATTGCCTTATGATTCATGTCTTTCAATTCCTTGATACCAATACCAATTAATTGACACGCTTCCAGGTTGATTTCGGTTAATTTACGTATCGATTTTGTGATTTTTTCTACCTGATACAAACGCATTCTACTCGCAGCCCCATGCATATTATCCGCGACGTTATCCATAGCTTTGATTAGCGAGTGGATATCTTCACGGTCAAATGGCGTGATAAAATTTCTGCTTAATTCCAAATGTGTTTTATGAGTAATCTCTTCAATTTCAGCTTCAAGTTCTTCTATCTTTCTAAAAAGTTCTTCTCTTTCAGTTTTTGGAGCATTAACCGCTTCGTGAAGGGTTTCTGCCAATAAAATTAACCCTGCAGATGCTTGCTCAAATAAAGGGAAGAATTTTTTATCCTTTGGAACTAAAAACTGGAAAATATTGTTAAGAGTCATCTTTTTTTCTGTTTATTTTGGTGCAAATGTATTTTTCTAATGTTAAGTGAATATTAACTCCATCAAAAATATGTCTTTTTTTCGTTGATTTATAATTCAAATCAATCGAATTTATCTTATTGAAAACGTTTTTGTATTTTAGCACACAATAAACGCAGCACAAATATACTACCATGGATATCAACTTCAATAAAAACGAAGATCACAACAATCTTTTACTAGCCAATTTAAAAAGTCATTTTGCCAAGTTAAAAATTGGCGGCGGTGCCAAACGCATCGAAAAACTCCATGCCGAAGGGAAAATGACCGCTCGAGAACGCATTGATTATTTGCTTGATGCCAACGCGAATGCTATTGAAATAGGGGCTTTTGTTGGAGATGGTATGTATACTGAACATGGCGGTTGCCCTTCGGGTGGCGTTGTGGTAAAAATGGGTTACATCAAAGGAAAACAATGTATTGTCGTTGCCAATGATGCCACCGTGAAAGCCGGTGCCTGGTTCCCTATTACTGCTAAAAAGAATTTGCGTGCCCAGGAAATCGCCATGGAAAATCGGTTGCCAATAATTTATTTGGTTGATTCTGCCGGAGTTTATCTGCCAATGCAGGACGAAATTTTTCCCGATAAAGAACATTTCGGACGCATATTCAGAAACAACGCTATGATGAGCAGTATGGGAATTACACAAATTGCAGCGGTCATGGGAAGTTGTGTTGCCGGTGGTGCTTATCTTCCGATTATGAGTGACGAAGCGATGATAGTAGATAAAACCGGAAGTATTTTCCTGGCGGGAAGTTATCTGGTAAAAGCTGCTATTGGAGAAAACATCGATAATGAAACATTGGGTGGAGCCACAACACATTGCGAAATCTCAGGTGTAACCGATTATAAAGCCAAAGACGACAAAGATGCTTTGGACCGGATTAAAAGCATTGTAGGCAAAATTGGTGATTATGAAAAAGCGGGTTTCAACAGGGAAACTCCGCAAAAACCTGCCTTGGAAGAAAAAGATATTTATGGAATTATTCCAAAATCAAGAACTGACCAATATGATATGATGGAAATCATCAAACGCCTGGTTGATAATTCCGAAATGGATATGTATAAACCCGATTACGGAAAATCCATCATCACTTGTTATGCCCGAATTGATGGTTGGGCTGTGGGTGTAATCGCTAACCAACGAACCGTTTCGAAAACTAAAAAAGGAGAAATCCAGTTTGGTGGCGTAATTTATTCGGATTCTGCAGATAAAGCCACACGATTTATTGCCAATTGCAACCAAAAGAAAATCCCTTTGGTATTTGTGCAGGATGTTACCGGTTTTATGGTTGGTTCCAAATCAGAACACGGCGGAATAATTAAGGACGGCGCCAAAATGGTAAATGCGGTTTCTAATTCGGTTGTGCCAAAATTCACTGTGATTGTTGGTAATTCCTATGGAGCCGGAAACTACGCTATGTGTGGGAAGGCTTATGACCCGAGATTAATATTCGCGTGGCCAAGTGCTGAACTAGCCGTTATGGGTGGAACTCAAGCCGCCAAAGTCTTGGCACAAATTGAAGCCTCTTCACTAAAAGCCAAAGGCGAAACCGTAGATGAAAAAGTAGAACAGGAACTTTTTGACAAAATAAAAGCGCGTTACGATGCGCAGGTTTCTCCCTATTATGCAGCCGCAAGATTATGGACTGATGCCATTATTGACCCTTTGGAAACCCGAACCTGGATTTCTATGGGAATTGAAGCGGCCAACCACTCGCCTATTGAAAAGAAATTTAATTTGGGTGTAATTCAGGTTTAAGATAGTAACAAAACTAAAGACCAACCTACTAACTTCATAGATTTCCAATTCTTATAACATGAACAAAATCCTGCTCATTTGCTTCAGCCTTTTTAGTTTTCAAAATCTTATAGCCCAAGAAACAACAACCAGAAAAGACTCGCTTCAAGGCGGATTGCGTCCGGAACGGACTTGTTTTGATGTATTGCATTATGATTTGAACATCAAAGTCAATCCCGAAGAGCAATCGATTGTCGGCTACAATAAAATCACTTTTAAAATTGTGGAAACTACTACTGCCATTCAATTGGACTTGTTCCAAAACATGCAGGTTGATTCTATTGTTTTCAACTCAAAAAAATTAAATTATAAAAGAGAATTCAATGCGGTTTTTATTAATTTTCCAACCACTTTAATTAAAGGTTCTGATGCTCAAAGCCTGACATTCTACTATTCGGGAAAGCCCATAATTGCCAAAAATGCTCCTTGGGATGGCGGTTTTGTTTTTACGAAAGATAACCAAAAAAAAACATGGATTGGTGTAGCATGTCAGGGAACCGGAGCTAGTTTGTGGTATCCGTGCAAGGATTCCCAAAGCGATGAACCCGATTTTGGCGCTACGATAAAAGTAGCCGTTCCAAATGGACTAATGGATGTTTCGAATGGAAGATTCATGGGCAGTGAAGATTTGAAAAACGGATATACGCGCTGGGATTGGGAAGTTAAAAATCCGATAAACACGTACTCAATAAATGTGAGTATAGGCGATTATGTGCATATCCATGAAAACTATAAAGGACTGGATTTAGACTATTATGTTTTACGTAATAACGAAACTGCCGCCAGAATACATTTTGAGCAGGTGAAACCAATGATGGATTGTTTTCAGAGTAAATTTGGAGCGTATCCTTTTGCCGATGACGGATACAAATTAGTGGAAACTCCTTATTTAGGTATGGAACATCAAAGCGCTGTGGCTTACGGTAATAAATATTTGCAAGGCTATTGGGGAACAGACAGATCGGGAACGGGAATTGGGTTGCTTTTTGACTATATTATTGTTCACGAAAGTGGGCACGAATGGTTTGGCAATAGCATTACTTCAAGAGACACTGCAGATATGTGGATACACGAGGGATTCACAACTTACACAGAAAGTGTTTATGCGGAATGTCAATTTGGTTATGAAAAAGGGCAACAGTATATCAACGGTTGTAAAATAAATATTGAAAATCTAAGTCCGATTATTGGCCCTTATGGTGTCAATAAAGAAGGTTCAACCGATATGTATGAAAAAGGAGCAATGATGTTAAACACACTAAGACATGTTGTAAACAACGATGATAAATGGTGGAAAATACTATTGAAATACTCTCAAACATATCATAATAAGATAATTGATACCGAAACAGTTGTCACCTTTTTTAATACAGAAACAGGAATGAATCTGACGCCTATTTTTAATCAATATCTTAGACATGCAGCTATTCCAAAACTGGAATGGCGAAAAACCAAAGGCAAATTACAGCTTCGGTGGAAAACAGATGAACCAAAATTCAATATGCCTGTCGACATCAAAATTAAAGGAAAAAAATACCGTTTTTATCCAACAAATACCTGGTATAAAACTAAATTCAGCATCAGTAAAACAGAAGATGTTGAAGTCCTGACCAATGATTTCTACATTAGTGTTAATTAATGCGTCCACAACTTTATTGTTGTAATCTTTTATATATAATTAAAAATTAGTATTTTAGACTAAATTTTAAACTTTGTTATTATGGATACTTCAGTAAAAAGTTTGAACAAATGGGCAAATGCACATTCAACTATTTGGTTCGACGCTATCAGAATTATTTTAGGCATTTTTTTAATTTACAAAGGCGGTTATTTCGTCAGTAATAGCAGGGATTTTGAAGATCTAATTGCTCCTGTGAGTAATTTTATGGGCGGCATGTTAACTTTCCATTATATCGCTGCGGCTCATATTATGGGTGGCATTATGATTGTTTGCGGATTGTTGACACGTTGGGCATTACTAGCTCAATTACCTATTCTTGTTGGCGCAGTCTTAATAAATTTTATTGGAGAAATGAATGGTGCCAACTTAATCATTGCATTAATAACTTTGGCAATAAGTATTTTTTATACGGTTTACGGCAGCGGAAAACATTCAGCTGATTATTATTTCAAAATGGAAAAATAATTTGTTGTCTTCAAAATAAAAAAAACGTCCTGATTATATCGGGACGTTTTTTTTTATTTGAATGTTTCTTTCCTAAGGATTTTTCCGGTTGTAGTTTCCTTAAACTTGGGAACAAAAACGAGTTCTTTAGGCTTTTCATATTTATCCAAAGATTCGTAAACCGACGCATCGATCTCATGTTTTTCACCTTCAATAACTAACACTACTTTTTCACCCAATTCATTATCAGGTTTTGACGCAATAAAAAAGCGTTGGCTGATTTTGCTGGCTAACTTCTCTTCTATTTGCTCCGGAATTAATTTAATCCCGCCGCTATTGATAACATTATCCATTCTCCCGAGGAAAATGAATTGATTTTCATTGACCAATTCAACAATATCATTAGTGATAATGACTTCATCTGAAATTCTTGGCGCATGAATCACCAAACAATTTCTATCATCATACGAAATCGTAACATACGGCAGAACCGTAAAAGCTTTTTCGCCTAATTTTCTGGCTGCAATATGTGTAATGGTTTCGGTCATGCCATAAGTTTCATAAACCTGAGTAGGCAATTTTAGTAATTGCTTTTCCAATGCTTTATTTAAAGCAGCGCCACCAACAATCACCTTTTTTACTTTCTTTAATTCCGGGATTGAATTTTGCGCCTGCAAAGGTACCATCGCCACAAAATCAAAATCGATTTCGTTATTGTCTAATGGATGCGAACTTGGAGCCACAAACTCTAAATCAAGCCCCAAAATCATAGCCCGAACCAACATCATTTTGCCGGCTACATATTTTACAGGTAAACATTGCAGTGCTTTATCGCCCGGTTGCAAATCAAAAAAATCGCCGGTTGCCAATGCGGAATCAACCATGGCCTGTTTGCTTACAGAAATCTTTTTTGGCGCTCCGGTTGTGCCCGAAGTTTCCATTTCAATAAAATTTTTACTATCAAACCAGTCCAAAAGAAAATCGCCAACGGGCTTTTCAAAATCTTCTCCTTCTTTGATAAAACTATACGCCACACGGCATAAGTCTTCTCTGTCAAGGTGAAATCCACTCAACTTGAATAAATTATGCACATTTTCATAGGTTGGATTATTCATGACTTTCAGTATTTTTTATTGGTTCTATAACTTCAAAGCTAATTGTTCCGGTAAGTTTTTCTTTCCAATTGGTCCAATTATATTTTTTACTAAAGATAAATAATAGTAGTGGGAAAATAATAAAAATTGGTACCAAAATTTCAAATCCGGCTGACGGTTCAGAAACATCTTTATAAATAGAATTCGTTTGAAAAGCTGACCAATCGGAAGTAATCAATAA